>NZ_CALIJF010000152.1 GCF_938018035.1 uncultured Campylobacter sp.
CCCTGAATTTCGCGCCTATGCAAGGCTCAAAGACGGCAGCGCGCTAGCGTTTGCTTCGCCCAAGGCGATGTTTGCGTATTTTTTTGAAAGTGAGAGCTCGGGCGCAAATTTCGGCGGCACTTCTGCAAAGATGAATTCTGTGAATGAAAATTCTTCGGAAGCAAATTCTGCGAGCAAAAATCCAGCTAGCGGCAATTTAGGCGAGACAAATTCTGCGGGTGCAAATTTCGGTGGCGCGGAACTTTATGTTACCGATTACGCAAGCGGCGAAATTTTGCGGGCGCAGGACGCGTTTTATGTATTCGGCAGCGTGCTGCAAAGCGCCAGAGGCGACGATCTTATCACGTTTGCGAGATTGCGCGACGCGCAGGACTTCATGCGCGAGAAAAAGGGGCATAAAATTTTGCAGTTTCGAGAAATCTCCGCCAAGCTGATCGATTATCTAAGATGATCGAGCCGCTTGGCAAAATTTAAATTCAGCTATTTTAGTATATTTTATTCATAAAAATTTATCTTTTATTTTAGTGCGCTATTAAGGGAATTTAAAGCAATTAAAAAATACAATCACGTTAAATTTTATCTATAAGAATTAAATAGTGTAGTCTTTTAGTATATTTATTGAGGGCTGCATTCTCACTTATTTTTAAAATAAATTTTAAGGAGACAACCATGGCAAACGACAAAATCGCAAAACAAAAAGGCTCACGCAAGAAGGCTGCGACGGATGAAAATTCCGCTACGAATACGGGAGAAAATTCCGTCGCAGACGCGCTCAAAAGCTCCGCCGCGTCCGTTTTCGACAAAAGTGCAAGCACTGCTAAAAATTCCGCCGCAAATTCTACGACTTCCGCCTCACATGCTCGCGACAAAATTTCTAAAAATCGCGCCGCAGGTGAGAATTCCTGCGACGAGTGCGATTGCGAAGCCAGAAATTCCGCGTCTGGCTACGATGATAGCGCAAGCTCTGCTTCAAGTACGAACTTTGCGGCGTACTCAAGCGCTCAAGGCGCAAGCAACGCCCAAAATTCCGCGATAGGCTCTACGACAAATTCCATGGCCGATTCTTTGATAAATTCCATCTCAAATCCTACGAAGAGCCCAAGCAGCAAAGACCATTTCTCTTGCTCGCACGAGCATAGCGATAACTCCGCAATCCACTCGCATCTACGCGACGAAGATCTTGCGACCCACCCACACGATCAAGAAGAAAACCTCGCAGCTTATTTGCACGAATACGGCGCAAATTCTGCGGCGTATTCGCACGAGCGCGACGAGGATTCCGTCATCAGCTCGCACGAGCACGACAAACATTGCCATGATCACAAGCCCCACTCTCATCGCGCGATTATTGGATTTGACGAGCACGGTATCCCAAAAGTTTTAGTGCCCGCAAAGGCTAGTCCGCACACACATAAAGACGCGCAGGGCAATCTTTTCGAGCATTTTCACGAGGCGGAATTTACGGCGGATTATATGAAGGCGGTGCTTGAATACAAAAAGACCTTCCCTACAAAGCAAGAAGTACTTGAGAAAACCCCCGATCCCGCCGTGCGTGAAATGATGCTTAGGATGGAGCAGATCGGCGTAGATACGGCGTTTGATCGCTTTGATAAACAGATGCCTATGTGTAGTTATGGACTTAGCGGGGTATGCTGTAAGATCTGCAATATGGGGCCTTGCAAAATTACTAAAAAGGCCGATCGCGGCACTTGCGGTGCGGACGCCGATCTCATCGTATCGCGCAACCTACTGCGCCAAGTAGCTGCAGGCGTAGCTCAACACGGCGCGCACGCCAGAGAGCTTCTGCTGTCGCTAAAATGGGCGGCGCAGGGCAAGCTAGATCTGCCCATAATAGGCGAATACAAAATCATCAATACCGCCAAAGCCTTTGGAATTCCAACTGAAGGCAGAGAGTTAAAAGAGGTAGCGATCGAGCTTGCCGATACGCTTTTGACAGATCTTTCGCAAAGCAGCGGCGAGTATAAAACCATCACTGCGCTCGCACCCAAGGAGCGTCAAGAGGTATGGCGTAAGCTAGATATCTTGCCGATTAGTGCGTATAACGAAGTCTTTGAGGCGTATCACCGAACGGGTGTAGGCACGGATGGAGACTGGCGCAGCGTGATGCAGCATCTTTTGCGCTGCGGGCTTGCTTTTACCTTCACCGGCGTAGTAGCTGCGAATATCGCTACGGATGCGCTATTTGGCGTAGGAGATCGCGTAACTTCCAAAAGCAATATGGGCGCGCTTAAAAAAGGCTGGGTCAATATCGCCGTGCACGGACATCTGCCGACATTAGTAAGCCTAATAGTGGAGATCGGAAATTCTAAGGAGTATCAAGACAAGGCTCGCGCAATAGGCGCGCAGGGGATCGCATTTTACGGCGTGTGCTGTTCTGGACTATCGGCGATGTATCGCAATTGGGGCGTCGTGCCGCTCTCAAACGCCGTAACTGCCGAACTCGTCATAGGCACAGGCGCACTTGATCTTTGGGTCGCCGATGTCCAAGATGTCTATCCTGCGATCATGGACGTGGCTAACTGCTTCCAGACCAAGGTCGTTACCACAAGCTCATCGGCTAGGCTTCCCGGAGCCGAGCATATAGGCTACGATCATCACCACAGCAATATCGCCGAAACTAGGAATTTAGCGCGTAAAATTCTAGATCGCGCATTGCAATCTCACGAAAAGCGCAAGGGGCTGCCGGTATATATCCCGCCGTATGAAGTTGAGGCCGAAGTGGGCTTTTCGGTAGAATTCGTCCATAAACACTACGGCGGCATGGAGCCGTTAGCGCACGCGCTAAAAAGCGGTGAAATTTTAGGCATCGTAAATATGGTCGGCTGCACCAATCCTAAAGTGCCTTATGAGCGCGCTATCATAGATGTCGCACAAACCCTAATCGAAAATAACGTCCTAATCCTGACCAACGGCTGCGCGTCGTTCCCGCTAATGAAGCTGGGCTTTTGCCAAAAAAGCGCGTATAAAAAAGCAGGCGCGTCGCTGCGGGCGTTTTTAGAAAAAGACGAGCTTCCGCCGGTATGGCACGTGGGTGAGTGTATCGATAATACCCGCTCCAGCGGAATTTTCGCAGGTATCGCAGGGGTGCTAGACAAAAATCTCTACGAGCTGCCGCTTGCCTTCACCTCTCCCGAGTGGGCGAACGAAAAGGGCGTCGATGCCTCGCTCGGATTCCGCCTGATGGGCATCGACTCATATCACTGCGTCGAGTATCAAATCCACGGCTCCGCAAATGTCATACACTTTTTCAAAGAGGGCACCAGGCGGGCACTTGGCTCTGTGATGCACGTAGATACCGATCCGGTCGCGCTTGCGCTAAAAATGGTAAGCGATATGCGCCTAAAGCGTAAAGCTCTAGGCTGGCAGTAGCGACAGACGGATTCATTTCGCATCGCATTTTAAGCGATGCGAAATTTCATGATAAAATTTAACCCCTTGCGGTCAAATAAAATCCCACAGCTAAACGAGCAGTAAAATTCTACAACTAAGTGGCTAGCAAAACCGAGGTCAAATAAAGAGAAAATTTTCGCGCCGTATCCGTTTGTGGAATTCTAAATCAAATCTTCAGACTCTGTATAAAATTTTGCCGCGCGCTGTCTGCTGCTAAATATGCGGAATTTAGCCAGGCAAAATTCCGCCATCGAGCTTAAACGCATCTTTCGCGAAAGGATGAAATTTTAAAATTCCATCTTGGCGTAAATTTCGTAGGCGCTCATCTGAAATCCACAAGCGAAATTTCGCTTAAAAGCCTTATTACACGGAGCTGCACGCCATTAGATTCGCTCACATACGCTCACGTATATGAAAGCCGAAATCATAAAAATTTAATATGATATGTGCTAAAATGCCACATCTGTTTAAGGATTTAGATGTATAAATCAAAGCCGCTGCAGTCTCTGTGTCATCATCGACAGAAGGCACCTCGTGCGAGGCGGAGGCACTGCTGCCAAGTCCTGCGTTTCGCAGCTTGAGGCGGTGCGACAAAAGTGCGTCTATGCTGCACCTGCAAACATTTTAGGCTGGGACCGCACGGGCGTGAGGACGTCACTACAAATCTTGCAGGCGGTTAAAATTTTCATCCGGATCTTTTCTGAAGTATTGATCTTAGGGCCATCACGAAGGAATTTTGCCGCAAGCCTTTCGCCTACGAGCCGGAAAGCGGAATTTTAAGCAGGTTTCAACGAGGCGAAATTTCAAAGATTAAATTTAAGGCAAAAGATAAAAATTTAAAGCAAGGGAAGGTATGAAAAATTTTAAATTTATGCTCGTGCTGCTGATACTGGCGACGATTGCGACGATCGCGATATCGCTTTGTATAGGGCGCTTCGGCCTAAGCATCACCGAGGTTTTAAAAGCGCTTAGCGGCGGCGAGGTAGCGCAAAACGTCCACAACGTCATCATGCAGGTGCGCCTGCCGCGTATCATCGCCGCGGTGCTCGTGGGTGCGGCGCTGGGCATCAGCGGCACGGCGTATCAAGGCGTCTTTAAAAACCAGCTCGTCTCGCCCGATCTTTTAGGCGTCAGCGCGGGAGCTTGCGTGGGCGCGGCGATCGCGATCCTGCTTGATCTAAATATCCTTTTGATCCAGCTTTTCGCCTTCGTTTTCGGGCTTGCGGCGGTTTGCATTACGCTTCTAATCACGCGAGCGCTGCGTTCGAGCGCCACCATAATGCTCGTGCTTGCGGGCATCATCGTAAGCGGTCTGATGGGCGCACTGATCGGATTTTTAAAATTTATGGCCGATCCCGAGACGAAGCTTGCAGACATCGTGTATTGGCAGCTAGGAAGCCTCGCGAAGGTCGACCCCTCCGTGCTAGCGATGATAGCGCCGGTGATGGGGGTTTGTATCGCTATCTTGGTGCTGATGAGCTACCGCATAAACGTCCTATCCATGGGCGATGCGACTGCGGCGAAGCTGGGCGTAAACGTCGTGCTGGAGCGGGGCATCATCATCGTCTGCGCGACGCTGCTTACCGCAAGCAGCGTGTGTATCAGCGGCATAGTCGCATGGGTGGGGCTTTTGATGCCGCATTTAACGCGCATGATCGTGGGCGTTAGCAACACCAAGGCGATCCCCGCGAGCATATTTTTAAGCGCGATCTTCGTGCTCATCGTAGATGACGTAGCGCGCAGTATAAATCAAAGCGAGATCCCGTTAGGGGTACTTACGGGCTTTATCGGCACGCTATTTTTTATATTCATCCTGCTGAAAAATAAAAGGAAGCTAAATGGTTAGGGTTGAGAGCTTAGACTTCGGCTACGTAAAATCCGCCCCTCTGACGCTGCACGACGTGAATTTCAACCTAGAAGCGGGCGCGATGCTGACGATTTTGGGGCAAAACGGCGCAGGCAAATCGACGCTTTTAAATTTAATCAGCGGCACGCTTACGCCTCTGCGCGGTAAAATTTCAATTGACGGCAAGGATATGGCGAGTCTCAGCGCCAAAGGGCGCGCCGAGATCATCGGCTACGTCTCGCAAAGCGAGGTCTGCGAGTACGACTACAGCGTCTTTGAGTACGTCCTAATGGGGCGCACGGCGCATATAGGGATCTTTTCGCAGCCGAGCGAAAACGACTACAAGCTCGCGCAGCGCTACATGAAAATGCTTGAAATTTGGCACCTAAAAGACAAGATCATCACGCGCCTAAGCGGTGGTCAGAGGCAGATGGCGTCCATCGCGCGCGCCCTTTGCAGCGAGCCTAAGATCGTGATCTTCGACGAGCCCACCTCGGCGTTAGACTTTGCCAACCAATACAAATTCCTCCGCGCCACGAAGGAACTTCTCAAAAACGGCTACACCGTAGTTTTAGCCACGCACAATCCGGACTTCGCGCTGCTTTTGGGCGGATATGTCGCGCTCGTAAAAGGCGGCGGCGAGGTCGCATACGGCAAGGCCGAGCAGATCATAAAGAGCGAAATTTTAAGCAAGCTATACGATCTGAAGCTCGACGTCAGCTACAACGAAAAGGTCGGCAGGGTGTGTTGCTTGACGTATCCGTTTTGATCTTAACTTCGCGGACGAGCACAGCTCGGTCCTTGCGACGGGGAGCTTTGCTCCCTCGACCCACCTAAAGTTTCAGAAATTTTGCGTAGCAAAATTTTAAAATTTATCGGTTTTACTTCTCAGTTCGAATAAAGTCCGAGCCTGCGAGCGGGGCTCTGCCCCACGCCCCGCTAAAGTTACGGCAGGCTAACGCCTGCATTTTTATCGGTTTGACTTCGCGGACGAGCACAGCTCGTCCTTGCGACGGGGAGCTTCGCTATTTCTCGCGAAGGCTAGGAAGTGCCCCGCGCTTCCTTCGCATTGCTTCGCTCGCCTAAAGTTTCAGAAATTTTACTACGCAAAATTTTAAAATTTATCGGTTTCGCTTCTCGGTTCGAACAAGATCCGAGCCTGCGAGTGGGGCTCTGCCCCGCACCCCACTAAAGTTACGGCAGGCTAACGCCTGCATTTTTATCGGTTTAACTTCGCGGAGGGGTACATCTCGTCCTCGAAATAGAAGCTTAGAAATTTTAAAATTTTATCGCTTAGGCTGAGCGAGCGAGAGGACTTAATAGGCGCCAGCAGCGGTAAAATTTTAACGTCCGCGGCGGGGATTTTGCGGCTTCGAAATTTTAAAATTTCAAAGCGGGCGGCGGAGCAAGAATTTTAAAATTTATCTTAAATTTTAAGCATAAAAATCAAAATTTATCGTTACAATTACGTAAAATTTTTAAGGAGTAAAAATGAAAAAAATAGTTCTTTTAAGCGCAGCTGCGGCGCTTGCCGTAAATTTAAGCGCGCAGGAAAATAGCCTTGAGATCTACGCGAACTCCGCCTTCTTGCACCAAAACTTCGGCGCGCAAAAATCAAACTTCAGCGTGAACGTGCCGGAGTACTTGGATATCCGCAGCATCGAGATTGTGGGCTCTTGCGAAGTGCGCGAATTGTCTTTGGAGGAGAGCGAGCCCGTGAAAAACGCGGAATTCGCCAAAAAAGAGGCGGACGAAAAGAGCCTGCGCGAGCTAAACGACCGCCTGGTCGCGCTTAAGGCGCAGCAGCGCTTTTTAAGCGATTTTGCGAGCTTAAAAGATAGAAGCCTGGCAAGCCTAAAGGCGGATTCGCAAAAAATTTACGACGAGGTCTTGCTCGCAGCGGGCGAAATTTCAAAGACGGACGAGCAGATCGTAAAGCTCAAAGAGAAAATTTCAAAATACCGGATCAAGAACGAACGCCGCTTAAACGCGAACTTTGGCTGCGATCCGAGCTTCGTTAAGATCAATTACCCCGTTGACGTAAGCGCCTACACGCACAACGAGCTCTCTGCCGATCTTGCAAGCGGTAAAATCGAGGTCGCGCAAAAACTCTCGGTGCAAAATCCGCTAAACGCCGAGCTAGCGAATTTGACGATCGCGCTGTATCCTTACGAGTACTCCTCGCAGACCGCGCCGCAGCCGTTTTACCCGTGGTATGAGGGCGAGCCTATGGAGCCTGAGCCCGCGGCGGCTTATAAAAAGGACGTGATGCTAGAGGTGGCGGATATGCAGAGGGCGCCTGCGGCGGAGGCGAGATCGTCGTATGCAAGGACGGGCTCGAATATCGAAAGCTCGCTCTCAAAGGTGTGGAAAATTAGCGGCGTAAGCCTCAAGGCGGGCGAGGCGGGCGAGTTCAGCTTCGATAAACAGAGCCTGGATGCGAAATTTGATCTACTCATCGACGGCTACGGCAGCGAGGCGGCCTACGTGCGGGCTAAATTTATCCCCGAAAGAAGCATAGAGGAGAGCGAAACGCTAATAAAGCTCGACGGCGTGCAGATCGGGCTCGTGCATCTAGGCTTTGCCGCAAATTCCGAGGCTACGGCATATCTGGGTAAAAACAGCCTGATCGAAGTTAAAAAAGAGCAGGCGAACAACTTCACGAAAAACTCCTTTTTCGGCGGCGAAAGCAAGAATTCCATGGCTTGGGACTACGAGATCAAAAACGGCTCCAAGCGCGCTTGGAACGTGGTTTTGCAAGAGCGAGCGCCCGTTTCGACGCATGAGGACGTAAAGGTCGCGCTGAAAAACTCGCCCGAGCAGAGCAGCCTCGGCAAGGACGGACTGCTTAGCTGGGACTTCGAGCTAAAGCCGGGCGAGAGCAAAAAGATCCACTTCGGCTACGAGCTAAGCAAACCGAAGAAGTAACGAGCTTTGGCGCGGCGCGGTTAAATTTTGCGCAGCGGAGTAGCTTTTTGCGGTGCGGTTAAATTTTATGCGACACCGCTTTACGAGACGGACCCTCTTTTGCCGCGCCGCTAAATTTTACGCGGCAGACCGACTTTTTACGGCGCAATTAAATTTTGCCGGCATAAAACTAAGGCGTGGGTTTAGAGCTTATCTGAAATTTTTGGCGCCGTGCCGCTGAATTTTACGCGCCGTGCCTGGGAAAATTTAAGCGTCGCGAGAACTAAAAATTTAAATGTTTCGGCGATTTAAAATTGGCTAGCGCGGGATATGAAATTTAGCGATGCAAAGAGGTTTTGGCGCTAGGCAGAAAACTTTAAGCGTCGCTAAAGCTTATCTCAAATTTAGAAAGGTCGGGGCGATGAATGCGGAGCGAAGGTATAAATTTAACGGAGCGGCGAGGTGTGCGGTTTGTTTCACTGGCGGTGCCTAAAGGATCGTAATGAAATTTCGCAAACTTAAATTTAAAATCCTAGCCGCGGCGCTACTTTTCTGCGCCCTGTTTATCCGCATCGTGCCGGATTACTCCGCTTCGCAAGGCTCCTGCGTAGTTACTATTTTTAGCTATTACAAATATCAAAAGGGATATTGTCTAAAAGAGAATAGAATTCTGAGCAACGAAGAGTTACTTCAAAATGCCGCTATAAATTATTTTAAAAGATATCACGACTATGAGGTTCTGCGAAATACCATTATCGATGAGCACGATATAAAAAATTTCGGCCATAGTTTTTATACGGCGAACATCTCCAAGCTCTATCTAATCGGCGATTTTAATGAAGAAAACTGGTTTGATTTTTTGGTCGAAAATACCGACAGAAAGAGTTTTGATTATGAGATAAAAGACAAGACGCAAATAGATATCTCCGATCTATCAAAATATTTTGTATATAAGGATGAAATTTTAGGCTTTAGACAGCCTATTATCTTGTCCGAAGAGAAAAATCCGCTTCATGGTGGAAAAATGTTTTTAGAAAAATCATTTTTAATAAAAGAGAATCGATTTTTTGTGAATTATGCCAGACCTGGTTATATAAGTTGGTATATCGAGCTTAACAATAAAGAAGATTTAACAAAAATCAAAAGCAAAGAAAATTTAATGCGAATAAAAAACGAATATGAGAACTTAGAAAACTTTAACAAAGTCTTAGCTTATACTCATATGAAGCATTTGCGACGTAAATTCTCATACGATAATTGCGGAAATATAAATTTTGATATCAAAGCTCCGGCGGAACAGGAGCTGGATATGTGGATTCACGGCGGATAAAGTTAGTTAAAATTTTATCTTAACGAATGTAACCGAAAAAGGATAAGAGATGAGCAAAAAAGAAACTGATTTGAGATTAGAATTAGAGGGCAATTACGGCGCCGATATATTGAGTTATTATTTGTGGGGGAAGAAAACTCCTCCGGGCCCGAAAGAATTAGCCTCTAACGAATGGATGGATAGAAAAGAAATGATATGAAATTCTACAGCTCTATTAAATTTAAAGCCCTAGCTGGCACGCTGCTTCTTATAATGATACTTTGCGCCATATTTATCCGCATCGTGCCCGATTACTCCACTTCACGAGGCTTCGCGATAGTTTCTACTTTCGACTACGACAAATACAAGCAGGGCTATTGCCTCAAAGAAAACAGAATTTTGCCCAAAGAGGA
>NZ_CALIJF010000153.1 GCF_938018035.1 uncultured Campylobacter sp.
GCCGAGCTCGCCGACGTAAAGAATTTTTACGCCACCGCCCATTTTTTCGATAAATTTCATAAAATTTTCGCTGTGTTTGCGAAAGATTAGCACGTTGATTTTTATCCCCGCCGTGTTTGCCGAAAGGGCGCGCGCGATCTCGGTGTTGCCGAAGTGCGAAGTGATTAAAATTTTGCCCGTTCCATCGCTTAGAAGCTCTTTCATACCGCTTTGTACGCGAATTTGATCCAGCGCGATCTTGCCGTTCCAAACTGCGATTTTTTCGCAAAGACTGAGGGAAAATTTATAAAAATTCGCGTAAATTTCGCGGGCCTTGGGCTCGCGATCAAGCGCCCGCCGCAAAAACTCCTTGATTGCGCGTCGCTCGTTTTTAAGCAGCGCAAAATAGATCGCCGAGATAAAAAGCGCGGTGCCTCGCATACAAAAATCGGGCGTGTGAAGCGTGATGAAGCGGGTTAAATTTAAAAGCGCCGCGCCCGCCTTTTCGTTGTTTTCGCTCCAGTGTTTAGCCATCGCGCCCGTCCTTTACGGCGGCATGTTGCGACGAGGCTTTTACGAGCGAACTTTGCGCTGAATTTTCCGCCTGCGGGCTTTGCGCTGCGGCTTTGTCGCCGCATTTTTCGGTACCAGCTTTTTCGTTTGCGCCGCCGTCCATCTCTTTTTTCGCACCTTTGCAACTATCGCGCCGCGCACCGCTGCAAAGGTTTTGCCCCGCTAGCCCTTGCAAAATTTGATCTGCACTCTGCTGCGAAGCCCCCCGCAAGCCGCGCTTTTTAAATTTATCGCAGGCGCGCTTTAGCGCCCTTTTTGCAAGCCAAAGCGGAAGCCTGCAAAATAGCCTCGCGTGCATCAGCGAAATTCCGAAATTATCTCGAAACGGCGCGAAATGGCTCACTCCGCTCGCTTCGTAGTGCACCGCCAGATCTAGCCATTTTATCTCTAGCCCCGCCCGCGCGGCCAGGATTAAAATTTCGGCATCAAAGCCCATCCTGCGGCTCTTAGTGCGGGGCAGAAGCGGCACGATCCCCTCTAGCGGGTAAATTCTAAAGCCGCACATCGCGTCTTTTATGCGGTGCGAAAGGGTATTTATCACGCACCAAAAGTTCATTATCTTGCGTCCGTGCAGGCGGGATTTGGGCGCGCTTTCGTCATACACGGGCGCGGCGCAGATCAGCGCGGCTGGTTTGTGCGCCGCAAGCGCCAAAAACTCCTCGCACCTGCTTACGTCGTGCTGAAAATCCGCGTCGATCTGAAAGGCGTGCGTAAATCCAAGCTCCTTCGCCCACGCCAGCCCGTCGCACACTGCAGCGCCTTTGCCGCCATTTTGCGCGCGGGCGTAAATTTGAGCAGCAAGCCTCTTTAGCGCACTTTTGCTCGCCTCGTCGCTGCCGTCGTCCACGATCAGTACGGGCGCGATGGGCGCTAGGGCGCTTACGAGCTCGGCGATACGCGCGGGATGGTTGAAGTAGGGCAGCAAAAACGCGGGCTTAAAGGCAAATTCTTCCACTGGCGCAGACCTTGTCGTTTGAAATTTCAAAGCGGAGCTTGCCGCTTGCCTCGGTTATTTTGATTAAAATTTCATCGCCGGGGCGGATGAAATTCGTAAATTTTAAATTTTCTATCTTTTGCGTGCCGTCCAGCTCGTAGCCGAGGGCTTTTGCGCAGATCAATACGAAGCGAAGCTGCATAAACGCGGGCACCAGCGCAAATTTCGCAAAGTGTCCGTCAAAATAAAAGTCGCTGGCTCGCACCTTAGCGCGAAACTCATTCTCCGCGCTCTGCTCGAAAACGGGCACCTCGTAGCGCTGCAGGGCGCTTAAAAAGTCTTTTTTGCTTAGCTTTCCCTGCTCGTTAAAAGGCAGCTTGCTTGCGATTTTGAAGTAACGCAAAATCGCGCCGAATTCGGGCTTTAAAAAGGCCTTCAGCTCGTCCGTGACGCCCTTTTTGCCGCTTGCGCGAAATGCCTGCTCACCGCGCTCGCTAAGCTTGATAAGAGCTACGGCGCGGTCGCGCTGCGGGTGCAGATCGATCCTGCATTCGCCGATAAATTCGTGCGAACGAAGCTTGGCTTCGAGTAGATCGAGGCTCACGCGGTTTTCATTGATCTTTACAGTGCGGTCGCCGCGCCCCAAAAGCGTGATCTCATCTGCGCGTACATAGCCGAAATCGCGGCTTTCAAAGTACTCGCACCAAGGCGAACTGATCGTAAACTCGCCCGTTTGCGAAAATTTGTCGGCGGGCCGCTTTGCCGTAAATTTATCGAAAAGCCCCTCTGCCTGCACAAATTTATCGTCGTGTTTCGTCGCGGCGATCAGTGCGGAGCTGTTTTTCTGGCCGGTCGCGGTTTCATCGCAAGCGTCTGCATTAAATTTAGACGCTTGCTTGTCCGAGCGACTTGTGTCTTGCCCGTCCACACGGCTCGTTTTGGGCTTTGTCGCAGAATTTTCGTCGCAAGAGCTTGCCGCAGAATCGAAAGGCTTGCTCTCGCGTTTCTCCGCGCCGCCGCTATCAATATCCGTGCGGATCTGCACGCTTACTGGAGCGAATTTTTTAAGCCCCGCCCCCTCGTTGCAGGCGATCACGCCCGTTTCGCTGGAGCCGTAAATATCGACGATGCGGGCACTGCTAAGCGCTGCCAACCTATCTCGGATCGCAGGACTTAGCGGCGCACCCGCGCTAAAAATGGTGCTCAAAGGTGCTATGTTTGCAGCGTCTGCGTGCTCGCACAGCGCGCCTAGCACCGTGGGCGAGCTGATCAGCACGGCGCCCGCAAGATCGGCTGCGAGGATGATTTCAGGGTAGTTTAGACCGCCTTTTTGCGTGCGTGAGCCGCAAAGCAGCGGCACGAAGATGCTAAAGGTAAGCCCGAACATATTTTGGTGCGAGACGCCCGATAAAAATCGATCGCTTGCGCGAAGACCGAATCTTTCTACTAAAAATTCCGCCTCCAAAACCATATCGCGCAGGCTTTTTTCGATGTTTTTCGCCTCGCCCGTAGAGCCTGAAGTTTTGATATAAAATTTTTGATCGGCGCGCAGTAGATGCAAAGAAACAGCCTCTTGCTCGCACGGCGCGTGATTTTGCGGCGCGTTTTTAGATGAAATTTTAGGCGCAGATTTTCCCGTATCGTGCGGCGAAATTTTTTCTAAATCATGCGGGCTAAATTCGTCTAAATTTTGCGCTGCAGCGAGATTTGGAATTTTTACGTCGCCGCCTAGATGAAATTCGCCGCTAAATTTGGGCTCTCGCAGCAGTACGGGCGCAAAGCCCGCAATCAGCGCGCCGAAAAAAAACGCGATGAGCTCCGCCGCGTCCTCGCCGTAAATTTCGATCATCGGCGCATTTTTTTGCTCTTGCGTCTGCGCCGTTTGCAGGGCGTGCGCGGTATCTGTGCCGCCAGAATTTTCTGCATCATTTAGATTTGCGCTTCTGCTAGAATTTTTCTCGTCTTTTAAATTTACGCTTGCCGCGCTGCTTTGGAGTTTATCCGCGCCTTTTAAGTTTGCCGTTTCGTCTTGCTTGCGCCGAGTTTCCGCTAAATCGCGCGCAAGAGCCGCCGCAGCAAGGATTTTGCGCTCGTAAGGCTTTAAAGAATTAATCAAATTTTTTAACATAAAATTTCCTAAAAATCATCTCGCCGCCGATCAGCGCGCCGATGAGGACGTATGAGATCGCGCCGCAATAAACGCTCCAATAAATTTTATCTCGCGGTAGCAGCAGCGCCGCGCTAAGTAGGCCGTTTAGCACGAAAAATCCGAGCCAAATTTCGGTCAGCTTGCGCGTGTAGACGCGGCCGTGTTCGTT
>NZ_CALIJF010000154.1 GCF_938018035.1 uncultured Campylobacter sp.
AGCTTAAACCGCTTGCGGGCAAATTAAATCCATTCAAGGAGCTTTTATGAGCGGTGTTGCGTTAATCATCTGCTTCGCCATAGCGGTCGTCGTGATGATTTTTTTGATCTCCAAAGCAGGCGTTCACCCATTTTTGGCGCTAATGCTTATCTCCCTGGCGCTCGCGATCGTCGCGGGCATACCGCTAGCCAAGATCCCCGCGATTATCGGCGACGGATTCAGCGGCACGTTTAAGAGTATCGGTATCGTCATAATCTTCGGCGCGCTCATCGGCACCGTGCTCGAAAAGACAGGCGCAGCGCTCAAACTCGCCGATATGGTCGTAAACGTAGTCGGGCAGAAGCGCCCCGAGCTTGCGATGCTCATAATGGGCTGGATCGTAGGTATCCCCGTATTTTGCGACAGCGGCTTCGTAGTTTTAAACCCGATCCGAGAAGCGATCAGCAAAAAAATCGGCGAAAATCCGGTCGCTCTTGCAGTAGCGCTCTCCGGCGGACTTTACGCCTCGCACGTATTCATCCCGCCGACTCCGGGACCGATCGCCGCAGCAGGCGCCGTGGGTCTAGGCGGCAATCTGCTGCTCGTAATCGCAATGGGCGCGGTAGTGTCCTTGCCGGTGCTGATCGCTACATACTTTTTTTCCAAAAAAGTCGCCAAGAGTGTGCATATAAGCGAGGCTGAAGCGAATGAGGTTATCGCAAAAAGCTACGACGATCTGCTTAAACAATACGGCAAATTACCGGGCGGATTTTTAAGCTTAGCCCCTATTTTGATACCGATCCTATTTATGGCGCTGGGCTCCGTCGCCAAGATCCTAAAAGTAGGCGGGTTTGCGGGCGAAATTTCGCAATTTTTAGGAAATCCTATCATCGCGCTAGCCCTGGGCGTAGTTTTTGCGGTATTTTTACTCATGCAAACCGGCAAACTAGGCGAATTTAGCGAGATCACCAACGAATCCTTAAAGATAGTAGGTCCGATCCTCTTCATCACCGCAGCGGGCGGAGTGCTAGGCAAGGTCATTACCGACGCCGGCTTCGTAACCTACATCAAGGACAATGCGACTGCCATTAAAGCCGCGGGGATTTTCTTCCCGTTCTTAATCTCGGCCGTCTTAAAAACCGCGCAAGGAAGCTCCACCGTGGCGATCATCACTACAGCTTCGATTATGGGCGCATTTAACGCAGACGGCTCGCTGATGCAGATACTGGGCTTCACCTCCGAAATGTCCGGCGCGCTTGTGGTAATGGCGATCGCAGCGGGCGC
>NZ_CALIJF010000155.1 GCF_938018035.1 uncultured Campylobacter sp.
CTTAGCGATCCGCAATTTAAAATTTTAGACGAGTTTATGGATAAAGGCTTTGATTTTGAGCGCATAAAAGCCGCCGCAAAACAGCGCGCGGTGGTTGCTGCAAAGGACGATTATATCGTGCCGTTTAGCTTCAGCCGCGAGTTAGCGGAACAGATCGATGCTAAGTTTTACGAGGTGCAAAAGGGCGGGCATTTTTTGTATAGAGACGGCTTTACGAAGCTTGATCTCGTGTATGAAATTTTAGAAAAAATGATGAAGCTAAAGGGCTAGGCTTTGGGCAAACGTACCCGCCTGGTTTTTGCTTCTGCGTTCGCGCCGCTCGCATTTTCTCTGCCGAAGTTCGGATTTGCTTTGTGGCTAAGATAAGGGTTTCGTATTTAGCTCGAAGGCTTTGCTATTCGCATAAATAAATAGATAAGCCCGCGGTGCAATCCCGTTTGCAAAGGCGAGCTCCGCGCCGTTTTAAAATTTTCAAGCGCCGCAGCGACGATAAGTGCGTTTTATATAAATTTTCTACCGCAAAAAGCAGCAAACTAAGATTTGGATTTTTTACAAACAGTTTGCTGTGCTTAAAATTTTTATACCTTTTGAGCAGATACCAAAGCAGCGCGCAAGCCAAAATCGCAAATATTGCCGCAAAAACGGCAATCCTTAGCGCGCCCTCAAAAGGCAAAACCGCCAAAATCAAAGCTGCCGCCCACCAATCAAGCAAGAAAACTATCGGAACCGCAGCAAATATCTCGCCGTCCTGTGAAATTTATACCTTTGCTCCGCATCCATCGGTCTTAAGTCCCTTAAATTTTTTAATAAAATTCATATTAGAGAATTTAGCGCCTCTCTATATCTCTACCACCCAAATAATATTCTTCCAGCGGATAATTTATATTGCCGCAGTTATCAAATTTAAAACCTTTTCCAATACCGACTACGGCATTTTTTCTCTTTTTATAGTATTTCTTGATAATATTAAAATTTTTTATTGTATCGCACAGATACTCCGAATGGTTAAATTGCATATAATTGCCGTTAAATATAGCAAATTT
>NZ_CALIJF010000156.1 GCF_938018035.1 uncultured Campylobacter sp.
GCGCTACGCCTTAAAAGGCGAGCTAGGCATCTTAGAAATGGCGTCCGCATCGGGTCTGCCGCTCATCGAAAAATCGCGCCGCAACCCGCTAAAAACGAGCACCTACGGCTTTGGCGAGATGATAGCGCATGCGATCGCACACGGCGCGCGAAAGTTTATCATCGGTATCGGCGGAAGTGCTACGAATGACGCGGGTATGGGTATGCTGCGCGCGCTCGGCTTTAAATTTAAAGATGCAAATGGCGCAGAGCTTGCGGGAGCGGGCGAGGATCTGATTAAACTCGCCACGATAGATTGCACTTCGGTGCTGCCGCATCTTAAAGAGTGCGAGTTTCTTATCGCCTGCGACGTGGATAATCCGCTCTTTGGCGAAAACGGCGCGGCATATATTTACGCTCCGCAAAAGGGCGCGGATGCGGCGATGGTAAAGCAGCTCGATGCAGGACTTATAAATTTTGCAAGCGTCGTAAGCAAACACCTCGGACGCGAGCTTTGGAATAACCCCGGAGCAGGAGCTGCCGGCGGGCTAGGCTTTGGCTTCGTGAGCTTTCTAAACGCGACGCTTAAGCCAGGCATCGACATCATCACCGAGCAGATCGGACTAGAGCGCGATATGCAAGGCGCCGAGCTCGTCATCACAGGCGAAGGAAGGCTCGATTTTCAAAGCTCAATGGGCAAAACCCCTTGCGGTGTCGCGAAGATCGCCGCTTCCTACGGAGTGCCCGTAATCGCGCTGGCAGGCGGTATCTCGCCCTGTGCCGGCGGCTGTAATGAGCGAGGCATAGGCGCATTTTTTTGCATCCTAAACGAACCTATAAGTCTTGAGCGCGCGATGGAAAAAGAGACCGCGACACAAAATTTAGCCCGCGTCTCCGAACAAGCGGTGAGATTGTTCTTACTCGGACGCGGCGCTAAATAGAGCTTTTCGGCTGAAATTTTAAGGCGCGCCCGCTGAAGCTTACAACGAGCGCGGTATGTATGCGTGGCAGGTGCGGTTGCGAAATAAGGCGGCGACGGCTCGCGGCAGACAAGCACGACAAAGTGCGGCAGGAAGCGAATACGGCGAAGAAGCGAAATTTTATGCAGGATAGATTTGCGTGCTTTAAAGGCACGGCGCGATCTTGACGCAGATGCGGTGACGCGCAGCTTACAAGGCATAAAAGATATACGCGAAGAAGCAGGCGAGAGCC
>NZ_CALIJF010000157.1 GCF_938018035.1 uncultured Campylobacter sp.
AAATTTAGCAAGCCGCCCGTTCATAATATCGTGCCAAAATAAAAGGATACGGTTCCGCCGCCGTTAAAATTTCAGATGAGTCGTTAATCCTTTAAGAATTTTAAAATTTTAAGCCCTCTTTTTTGCAGGCTAAAATTTCGAGCGAGCCGTTAAGGGCGAGCTACTAATTCGTAGCGTTCGCGTCGAACTGCAAAAATTTCCTGATCTCCTCCATCGCCTCTTTGTTTGAAAGGGTAAATTTTATCTCGATGCGGCGGCTAGCGTCCTTGTCCTCGACGCCTCTACGCATCACGGGCTGCGTGTAGCTGCGACCGCTGGCGATGAGATATTTTTGTAGCCGCTCATCTTTATTCCACGAGTTGATGAAATCCATCACCGCAAACGCCCTGTTTTGCGACAGCTCGAGGTTATACAAATACCCGCCGTCGCTGTCCGTGTGCCCCTCGATGATGATCTGATCTAAATTTTCGCGAATTTCGTCGTTATTCAAAAGCGCGGCGAAATAGCTCTGCAGCGTCGAGCGAAGTGTCTCTTTGGCGCTCTCTTTCAGCTCGCTTGAGCCTTTGTCGAAAAGGATCGACGAGCTTAGCGTCATCGCGCCGCTTTCGTTATCGATGCGGATCTTGCCGCCCAGCTTCTCCTTCAGATCGGCGATGATCTTGACCTTCATTCCGGTGAGGTTGCGGATGCGGTTTTTCGTGACGTTGAGGTCTTGTAAAATTTTATTAAAATCGCTCTCCTTCTGCGTGAGTTGATCAAGCAAAAAGGCGATTTTAAGCTCGTTTTGGCTGATCGTAGCGTTGGCGTCGTCGCGCGCTTTTTGCAGAAGAGAGTTGATGTCTAAATTCTCTTTTTTCAGCCTCTCCGCCATCTCGGTTAGATCTTCGATCTGTATGAAATAGATGGAATTTTGCTTGCGAAGGTCGGTATTTTCGATATTTAACTTCTCGAGCTGATCGCTAAAAATTTTATTCAGCGCTTCAAGCTCGGCGCTTTTTTTCTCCTGGCTTTGCAGGCTTGCTAGCGCGCTTGAAATTTGGCTTTCTTTCTCCTGCAGGTTGCTTTGCGTGAGGAAGTATTTGACGATGATGCCGCCTACTAAAAGCACGAAAACAAAAAGCAGTCCCGCCATCAAATCGGCGTACGCGATCCAGAAGGTCTCTTTTTCTTCGTTATTCGTTTTCATCTAAAAGTGCTTTTTCATCGATGCTCGCAAGCGTTTTTCGAAGCTCTTCGATGATGCTTTCGTTGCTCGTTCGCGCAGTGTCCTCTCCAGCTAAAAGTGCCTTCAAATCCGCGCTTAGCCCCTTAAAGCTAGCGTCAATTTTAGCGGCGTAAGCATTCTGCGAACTTGAAATTTCGCCCGCAAACCCGCCCAAGGAGGCATTTAGGCTCTTTATTTGAGCGCTTAATGCATTCATAACGTTAGCCAGCTCGCCTTGCCCGTCCGTTAAAGCCTTAGACTGGCTTAGATACTGCGCGGAAATTCCATTTTGAATTTCGATTAGGCTTGCAGACACGGACTTGAGCGCAGATAAAATTTGAGCGAAGCTCTTATCTAGCTCACCGTGAGCGAGATTTGTCCTTTGGATCATCTCTCCTGCTTTTTCAAGCTCTTCTTGTGTAATCGCCATACTTCGCTTCTCGGCTTCCATCACGCTTTCAAAAGCGCCGATTTTTTCATCGATTAGGCGGTTTAGCCTTTCGGTAAAATTCGTAGAGCTCATCATCGCAAATGAGCGCGAAATTTCAGAATTAGCGTTTAAAATTTCACTCAGATAGCCCTGTGTTATTTCGTCTTTGTTCCAGAAGAAATTTTTAGTGGAATTTTTGTATTTGATGAGCAGACGCTCATATTTGCTAATGCCTTTTTTCTCAAAATATATCCACCAAAGCGCTAAGAAAATTCCGTAGATCGAGACGTAAAACGCCGTACCTACGCCGCCTAGAAGCTGCGCGATCTCGGTTTCTAACCCATCGATATTGCTTGAGGAGAAGTGCGGCATCGAAATCGCAATCGAGATGAAAGTTCCTAAAATTCCAAGCATCGGAAAGACTGCCGATGCGACGGAAGCGTAGTTTTGATTACGCAGCGAGTAGCCGTATTCGTCCACAAAAAGATCAAAGCTAGCATCTGATTTTTTTTTACCGCCAATACTTAAGAGATTGGCGACGATGTAATTCTTTAGCTCGCGCTTGAAATCATCAATATTATTTTGAAAATTTAAGCAGCCATATTCTGCATTATGACGAGCTAAAATTAGTGCAATAATGAGCAAAACCGCAAGCATCAGGATCGAGTGCGTCTCTACCTTCAGCCCGATAAGCCCCAAATAGCCCAGCAAAAACACCACAAAAACCGCGATCGGCAGAGCTGCAATCTTAAAAAAAACGCCCGCTAACGAGCGCTCCTTCGCCTCAGGTAGCGTGATATCGAGCACTTCGTTATTTGGGCGATCCATATTAGTTCCTATTTAGGCAATTTAGATTGTCAAATGCGACCTGCAAGCGCGCCACCATACTCTGCTCGCCCGCTCTCAGCCACTTGCGAGGATCGTAGAATTTTTTATTCGGTTTATCCTCACCTTCCGGATTGCCGATTTGAGCTTGCAAATAGCCGTGATTTTTGGCCTCATAAGCGCGCACGCCGTCCCAAAATGCCCACTGCGTGTCGGTGTCGATATTCATCTTAACTACGCCGTAGCTTACGGCTGCCTTGATGTCGGAGGTATCGCTGCCGCTGCCGCCATGAAAGACGAAATTTACGGGCTTTTCGGATTGCAGATTAAATTTCTCGCGCACGAATTTTTGCGAATTTTTTAAAATTTCAGGTCTCAGCACGACATTGCCCGGTTTATACACGCCGTGGACGTTGCCGAAGCTCGCCGCGATGCTGAATCTATCGCTGATTTTGCTTAGTCGCTCATAGGCGAGTGCGACATCTGCAGGCTGGGTGTAAAGCCGCGCGTTATCGACGCTCGTATTATCGACGCCATCCTCTTCGCCGCCCGTGACGCCAAGCTCGATCTCAAGCGAAATTCCAAGATCGCTTAAAATTTCCAAATACTTCTCGCAGGTCGCTAAATTTAGCTCCAAATCATCCTCGCTAAGATCGAGCATGTGCGAGCTAAAAAGCGGCACGCCGTGAGCTTTTTTATGAGCGGCATTAGCTTCGATGAGCTCGTCGATCCACGGAAGCAGCTTCCTCGCGGCATGATCGGTATGCAAAATCACCGCAACGCCGTAATGAGCCGCCAAAGCATGCACTTGATGTGCGCCTGCAATAGCGCCTAAAACTGCGGCATTAGGGCAAGTAGCGCCCGCATAAAACGCCGCGCCGCCGTTGCTAAACTGAATAATAACGGGCGAATTTGCAATTTTAGCGCTTTCCAAGACGGCGTTTATGGAGTTGCTCCCCACTACGTTTACCGCAGGGATCGCAAAGCCCTGCTGCTTCGCATACGCATAGACCTTACTTACGTCATCGCCGCTTAAAACGCCCGGTTTTACTATATCTAAAACGCCCATTTTTAGCTCCTATATTATTTATACTCGATTTTAGCGTTTTTGTGAAGATCTGCCGCTTTTTGCTCGACTACTTTCGCCGCTTTTTGCTGTCTAAGCACGCGCTCAATAAAAGGCTTTGCCTCGCTTTGACTTAACTGCTTTTTAGCTTGAGACTCCTCTTTTAATACGACGTGATATCCGACTCTGCTTCTAATAGCTTTAGTAGTGATTTGACCATCTTTTATCTTAGAGATCGCATCGGCAAAAGGCTTGACCTGATCGCTAGGCATCCAGCCTAGCTCGCCGCCGGTTTGTTTAGCCTGCGGATCGATAGATTTAGCTTTGGCAAGCTCTGCAAATTTAGTAAATAGTGCACTGTCGCTAAGCCCTTTTAACTGCTTAATAATATCGTTTGCCTCGGCTTCGGTTTTAACGACGATCTGAGCCGCTTTGATTCTCGCAGGCTCGGTAAAGCGCGCTTTGTTTTTGTTATAAAAATCGGCTATTTCTTTATCGTCGATATTTATTTTGCTGGCTTCTTTAGCCTGCCATACACGAAGCGCTAAGTTATCTTTTACGATTTCAAGCTCTTTTTTATAAACATCTTCGTCCATAACGCCCGATTTTTTAGCTTCATCCGTTAGCAGCATCAGATCGATGCCTTTATCGATAAGCTCCTTTTTTTGATCCGCGTTAAGAGCAGCGATATCTACATTGCCTATGCCTTGAAGTAGCGGAGCAAGCTCTTTTTCGGTTACGTCTTTGCCATTTACGGTAGCGTAAACGGTAGCGTTAAGGCTGATAGCGGCAGCCAAACTAAGTGCTGTAAATAAAACTTTTTTCATCATAATTCCTTAAAAAAATTTTAACGGCGATTATAACTCAAAGTTGTTAACAATCAAACTGTACTTTAGAATTTTAGGGTAGAATTCCGCCTTGAGGAGATGCAAATGAGAAGTAAAAAAGATATTTTAGAGATAAAAAAGAGAATTTTGCAAAACTTTGCAGAAGAGCGCAGCGAGCTGAAATTTAAAGACAACTATCAGCTTTTGGTCTGCGTGATGCTTAGCGCGCAGTGTACCGACAAGCGGGTAAATTTGATCACGCCGCGCTTTTTTGCGGAATTCCCAAGCGTTGAGGAGCTCGCAAAAGCCAATCTGGCGAGCGTTAAGCTGCTAATTAGTTCGTGCAATTTCTACAACAACAAAGCGGTAAATTTAATCAAAATGGCGCAGGCGGTGGTTAGCGACTTTGACGGCGTCGTGCCGCTTGATGAAGCGGGGCTAAAATCTCTTGCGGGCGTGGGGCAAAAGACCGCTCACGTCGTGCTTTTAGAGGGCGCGGGCGCAAATGTGATGGCGGTGGATACGCACGTCTTTCGCGTCGCGCATCGCCTGGGGCTGAGCCGTGCAAAGACGCCTGAGCTTACGGAGCGCGATCTAAGCGAGGCTTTTAAGACGGATCTTGGCAAGCTGCACCAAGGCATGGTGCTTTTTGGCCGCTACACCTGTAAAGCGATCAAGCCAAACTGCAAGGAGTGCTTTTTAAACGAGCTGTGCAGCAGCAAGGATAAGAATTTTCCGTAAAATTTTAGCCTGCAGATGCGAGCTTAAATTTACGCGCTTAAATTTGACGGAATTTTAAAATTTGACGCCTTGTCTAAAGCCGCTTTACGGCAGACGTTCGGCTTTATGGCGCGAAAAATTTAGATTGAAATTTTATAAACGCCTCTTTGATTTTTATCTTTTAGCAAAATTTTAAATTTTACTTTTCGGAGCCTACTGCTTTGCCAACCAAGCCCGGTATCCTTCGCTTTTAATCACGTCCGCGATGGTTTTTGCCATCTCCTGCGGTAAAAATTTGGACTTTTTGTCGATGACGGACACTAGCGCGTAAGCGTTATCGTAATCTTGCAGCTCCAAGCCCGCGCGCACCAGCGTTTCGTATAAAAACGGCTCATCCTTTTCGATGCTTACCGCATCATCGTTTAAAAATTCATAGATGAACGCAAGCTGTTTTTTATCGCCGATTTTTAAAAAATAATCGGCTAAATTCGTCGCGCTTTTGATGATGATTTTGCGTAGCTCGTCTATCTGCCGCGCAGAGTAACGCTGCGTAATCAGGCGCCAATGCTCCGCCATTCTCGCCGCAATGATAGACAGCTCGAAGGCCCTGCCGCCATAAGCGTATTTTTCGCTTTCGTCGCCGATTTTTTCTATAGCCCCGAATTCGCCCACCATATACTCGTATAGCTCCTCATCGTTGCCGCTGAAATTTTCTAAATATATCATCTCGGCAATGGTTTCGGAATTTTTAGGCAAATCGCCTGCGCATTCGGGCTCCTGCTCTTCATTTTCTTCGTCCCAGGCGGCTTTTCTAGCCTCAAAAGTTTTAAAATCCACTAGCGGATTAACGCCATTTTTTACGAATTTAAAAAAGGCAGAAATATCGATCTGATGCTCATCTTTGCAAATTCCGTCCTTAAACATCAGCTCGCTATTTTCAAAAAAATCCCAACCATCAAGCGCGCCTAGGTAGCTTTGACCGATCCGTCCGTCTAGGATATAGACGCATTCGCTAGCGCCATGATCAGGCATTGCGTGGTCGTTTGAGACGATATACGGCGCTTGCGTTTTTCCAAAAACCTGCAGCATTCCGTCATTGTATTCGCCGCTTATGCCCCAAAGCGCCGTTAGATTGCCGCCGATTGCGATAACGCCGTCCTGCGAATGCAGATAATTACACGCCGTATCTTTGGCGACTTGCAAAAACAGATAATCATCATCGATGATATCGCCGCTGATGAATAAATTTCCGTTAACAAACATCGCTCGTGCGCTATTTTTACCGCCCGCTTCGTTAAATTTATCCTTAAGCCAAGCGGAATTTATCGTGCCTCCCGACAGGCTAAGATCGCCGTCAAACACCAGCACGCAGGAACTACTATCCAAATATAAATTTGAGCCGTATTTTTTCTCAAATTCATCATAAGGCAGTATAAAAACAGGTGGAATTTTCGTCGCAAAAGAGCTATGGTTTTCGTATCGCTTTACTTGTGATTTAACGATCTGCTCGCAATTTTGTAGAAAATTTTTGATCTGGCTTTCCATTTTTATCTCCTTTTAAATTTCTATTTCGGCAAGTGGTCCCGTCATATAGCCTGCGGAGCGAAAAATTTGCGTTCTGCTTGCAGTTGCGAGTGCAACGAAGCAAAAATCTCTTTCAAAACCAGCGTAGCGACGCCGCAGGCGGGGTTTCTATAAAAGTACTCGCGAGACAAGCCACCGAAAATTTAAAGGCGAAGTATTTTTTCTTTAGACCAGGCGGAAACGACGGAGGCGAGGGAGCGTATATGTAATACGTGACCGAAGCCGACCGAGTTTCCAACGACATATAAAGGAAAAAGACAGGTCACCGCAAAAATTTAAAGGCGAAGTATTTTGAGATGATTTTTGGGGTTTTGAAGTTAAAATTTGACGAAGATAAGGCATATAGCCTATCGAGTCAAATTTTAACGAAATCCGCAAAAAGCGCTCAAAAGACAAGCCGCTAAATTTATTGCAATCTAGTGACGATGTTTCTAACTACCTCCGCCATCATCTCCGCCGACGCTATCTCGCAGTGCTCGTTTACCGAGTGTGGCGAGTGGATGTTTGGGCCTATGGAGCAGGCTTGCAACTCGGGCTGTTTTGCGACCAGTACGCCGCACTCAAGGCCTGCGTGCACGGCGGCAAATTTAGCCTGCGGCTTTTGTTTTTGCAGTTCCTCAAGCACCAGATGCGCGAAGTCGCTGATGCACGGCGCCCAGTTCGCCGAGCGATCGGCCACCCTGACCTCAAAACCCAGCGCGCTAGCTAGCGTAGCGGTCTCAAAACCCAGATTTTCGAGCCCCTCTCGCTTCATCGCGCGAGCGAAAAAGTCAAACTCGATCACGCCCTCTTTTTGCTTAACGGTCGAGAGATTTATGCTTTCATTTACCATGCCAAGCTGCGTGTCGTAGCTGCGCACACCCTGAGCAAAGGAGTTGATGAGCGCCAAAATTTTGCCGCTGTTTACCAGCACGTCCGCTTCGCCCTCGCCTAGGCTCTTTACCCACGCCAGTCCGCGCTGCGCCAGCTCATGCGCGCACAGCACCTTACACACGGCGTTTGCGGGGATCGAGTTGCTCCTCTCGCCAAAATCCAGACTGATTAGCTCGCAGCCCTCCTCGGCGAGGAATTTCGCCAGCAGCTTCGTTGCGTTTGGGATATTTTTATGTATCTCGTTGCCCGAATGCCCGCCGCTAAGCCCGGTAACGCCGATCTCGTAAATTTTACCGCTCTTTTTGATGCTAGCGGCGTCTATTTTTGCGCTCACGTTTATGCCGCCCGCGCATCCCAGCGTCACGCGGTCGTCCTCTTCGCTGTCTAAATTTAGCAAATTCGGCGATAAAATTTTACCTTTAAAGGCGTTTGCGCCCACGAGCCCGACCTCTTCGTCGTTGGTAAATAGACACTCTAAATTCGCAAACTCCCGCATCGCGCCCATCATCATCGCCACGCCGATGCCGTCGTCAGCGCCTAGAGTCGAGTTTTTCGCCCTTAGGATGCCGCTTTCCTCGATGAGCTCTAAATTGGGCGCCGCGCCCACACAAACCATGTCGTAGTGGCTTTGCAGACAGATTTTAGGCTTGCCCTTTACGGCGTGGATGTTACCCGCCTCATCGACGTTCACGCTAAAGCCCTGAGAGCGCGCAAAATCCGCCAAAAACTCCCTCATCTGCTCCGTTTCGCAGCTGCAGTGCGGTATCTCGCACAGCTTTTTAAAATCATTCATAACCTCGTTTTTTTGCATGTTTGCTCCTTTTGAATTTATTTATATCCGCGCGTTATTGCGACACGCCCGTTGAATTTAAAAGCAACCGCACTCGCTTAAGCGCTTGCGAAATTCTGCTAAATTTAAACGCGACAGCGCCGACATAGCGCTTCCGCAAAATACGCGCAGAATTTCAATCGCGCTAGCTTACGCTGCAGGCAAGCCGCGCAAAATGAAATTTTATGCAAAGTCGCATGAATTTTACCGAAATTTAGCAAGAATTTATTTAAAATTTAGTCCGAATTTTCCGAGGATTTTTATTTTACGATTACGCCTTCATAGCCCGTTTTTGCGATCGCCTCAAGCATCGCAGTCTCGTTTGCGTCATCTTTTGCTACGACGGTCGCGGTTTTGCTCTGCTGCGAAACCTTTGCGCTTATCACTCCTGGCGTTTGCAAAAGCGCCTTTCGCACGATCGCGGTGCAGAGCGGGCAGTGGATTTTTTCCACGTAAATTTTAACCTCTTTGTCGGCAAAAAGCGCTGTAAATCCAAGCATCAAAAACAAAATTTTACGCATAAAGCCCTCCTAAAATTTCAGGATATGTAAGCATAAAGGCAAGCAAGGCTCCTAAGAGCGCGTAGATCAGAATCCATTTTTTGCGCCCGCTTTGCAGCGAGCATGCGCGCGGCTTTTTGAAAAAGAAAAATGCAGAAAGCGCGAAGCAAAAAAGCGCTAACGCAGAAAGCGGCGCGCGGTAGTCACCGAAAACCTCTGCGCCTGAAAAAATGGAAAAGCTCGCGCCGAAAATCAAAAATAAAAGCGCGGGCAGGCAGCAAAACGTCGCCGCAACCGCGCTAAAAATCGCGGCGAATATCAGCCACAGACTGCGCGTGCTGAAGCGATTTTTGCCAGGATCTTCTCGCTTTTGCGCCAAGGTTTCTTGCGCGGAATTTTCTAGTTCGGTTTTCAAATTTTACCTTTCAGTATAGGTATTGCCGTGCCGCCGCCAGCCCAGCACACGAAATTTACTCGCAAATCCGCCGCGAAATTTCGCGCAAAGAGGCGAAATTTTAAATTCCGTAAGCCGTAAATTTTAAAATTTTACGCGCCTCCAAATTTTAAAATTTTGCTCGCTTTAAAATTTCAAAATTTCGCCGCTATGTCGCTCACGAAATTCTAAAAAATTTTAAAATTCCACGCCAAATAAAGCGCGGAATTTTTTGCCGATGCAGACGCGGCAGCACGTAGATTAGGCGCGCTTTTACACATCCGCCCAAAGTCGTCTAGCGGGAAGCCTCTCTTGTATACCTACTCAAAAAGCTCAAGTAGTTCGACGTGCCGCATAGCAAAACGCGAACCGCTACAACTCTTTCGATCTGTAATCGTAGCTGAAATCTTTCGGCGAGTAGTAATTAAGCGTGTTGCCGTCCACTTCGCCGTAAGGATAGCCAAAATTATTGATCGGAAACTGCGCTGGGCGTGGGCTTAGCGTGAAGTCCCTGCCGTAGTTAAAGCCGATCCAGCACATCTCCCAGTTGCCGAATAAATACTCGCGGATTTTAGCGAGCTTGCTGTCGTCATTGCTTAGCTTCTCGCCCAATCGCACCTTTGTAACGTCTGCGGGATCGACCGGGATCCAGCCGTAGCCTTTTAGATAAAATTCCGCCCTGCAGTGCTGTGCGCCCGAGATATGGCTGACGCCGTCTTTAGGCGCGGCGCCCATTTGAGTGCTAAATCTTGACGCGCCGACGCGGATGCCAAACATCTCTCTTGCGGCGATGCCCTGCGCGCGGCAAAGTGCGACGAAAACGCTATTTATATCGGTGCATTTGCCGCTTAGCTTGCCGCTACTTAAAATTTGCTTCACGTCCCCTAACCCGCAGCCTAGCACACTGTTATCGCGCTGCATAGTGTTCGCCACCCACGTATAAATCGCGCGCGCCTTTTCCAGATCGCCTTTTATGCTGCCTGCGATCTCGTCTGATTTTTGCTTGACGACGCCGTCGATTTGAATCTGCGTGCTAGGCTCTAAAAACTTCGCCACCTCGGGGTTAAGCTTTTCGTTCGGATTAAATTTTACCTTGCTAAAATCGGTATTTCGCTCAAAGGTCTCGACGCTAAATTTAATGTTTAGCGTGGGCTTTGCCACCCCGACGTAGCCGGCATAGAGCGTCGGAATTTCGCCGTAGTCCACGGACGGATCGTTGAAATTGCCGTCAAATTTTATGTCGCTTACCTTTTGATATTCAGTGATAAGAGGAAGCGGTATCCAAAGCCGAGTCTGCTTGCCCTTCTCCAAAATTTCGTGATTTAGCGATAGCCCGAAAGCTCTCTTTTTGCCAATGACTTTTTCCCCGCCCAAAATGGTACTCGGAGTTGCCATAACGGCGCCTAAAATCGCAGTGTTTCTTAAAAAATCGCGTCTTTGCATGAAATGCCTTCAAAATAAAATGGCTAAGCCTTAGCCCTAATTACGCGTGGATTTTAGCCTTTTGCGGCTTTGAAATCGCTAAATTTAAAATTCTGCAAGTCGTAAATTTTAAAATTCTATCCATAATTTAAAATTTCAAAATTCCGCTCGCTTTGAAATTTTAGAATTTTGCTCGCTACGGAATTTTAAAATTTCAAAATTTCGCCCAAAGACATAGCGCGAAATTTCGCCAAAGCGGGCATGATAGCCCGCAACCTAGGCGCGCAGGCAGTATGTATCGGCGGCGTAGGCTAAACCACGCAAAAAGCGCCGCTGTCGCCAAGCCAAGCGTGCGCTTCGATGAAACGGCTGAGCTTCGACGAAGCGCGGCGGCTTAGCTTAAGCAAATCGAGGCAGCAAAATGCAAGCCGTCAGAGGATTAAATTTCTCGCGAAAAATACTCGTAGATAAAATTTTTAGGCGAGTACGGATCTTTCGGCGTGCCACCCACTTCGCAATACGGATGCGAAAAAATTTCGATCGGAACGTGCGCCGGGCGCGGATTTAGCACGACTTCGCGAGCGTAGTTAAAGCCCAGCCAGCACGGCTCCCAGTTACCGAAAAGATATTCGCGCACCCGCGCCAGCTTAGAATCATCCTCGCTTAAGTTCTCGCCCAATCGCACCTTCGTAACGTCCGCGGGATCGACAGGGATCCAGCCATAGCCTTTTAGATAAAATTCCGCTCTGCAATGCTGCGCGCCCGAAATTTCAAGCGCACCGCCGCTTAAGGCGCCCATGACACCCATTTCAGGCGAAAATTTCTGCGCTGCGCCCGTGCGGATGCCGTAAATAGCGCGAGCAGGAATGCCAGCTGCCCTACAGAGCGATACGAACACGCTATTAATATCGGCGCATTTGCCGCTTAGCTTGCCGCTGCTTAAAATTGTCGCTGCATCGCCGCTGCCGCATGCGATCACGCTATTATCGCGACTCATATTTTTTGCGACCCACTCGTAAATCGCGCGCGCCTTTTCCAGATCGCCTTTAAGCGAGCCGGTGATCTCGTCTGATTTTTGTTTTGCAGCGCCTTCTACTGGAATTAGCTTTGATGGCTTTAAAAACTCCTCGATCTCTGGGCTCAAGCGCTCATTTTCATTAAAGCTTACCTTGCTAAAATCGGTGTTTCGCTCCGAAATTTCAATATCGAAGCTAAGCTCAAAATAATCATCCTCTTCGCCTACGACACCTTGCTCGCCGTATTTGCCGACACCCGCTCTTGCCTCTTTATCGGGTGCGAAGCGCGCGTAGTACGTGCTTATATGATCTCCGCAGATAGCCGACTCTTGTGCATTTGAGCGGGCATGATATTCGCCAAGCAACCTCTGATAGGGCTCTTGCAGCACTAACGGCAGCCAAAGCCGCACCTCTGCGCCACTACTTGAAATTTCGTGATTAAACCTGAGGCTAAATTTTCTCGTTTTTGCTTCTTGCATTTTTTGCTCCTTTGCTTGAATTGCAAGTCGATTTTATCTATTTGCGCCTTAAAATGGATAAAATTTTATGTTAAAATGGCGCTAAATTTGAAATTTTAGGACTAAAATGGATCTGCAAAAAATCAGAGACGAGAACTTTAAAAAGCTGCAAAGCGGGCAAAACCGCGAAATTTTAAGCGCGATCGAGGCGCTGCAAGTAGGCGAGTGCAGCTGCGAGTGCGGCGACGTCGTGCGCGCAAGCTTTAGCGCTAGCGCGGAGCAAAAGAATGAAATTTTGCGTATAGCGCGGGCGCTAAAGCCGTGGCGCAAGGGGCCTTTTGCGCTGAATGATCTTTTTATCGACGCCGAGTGGCGAAGCTTCGTGAAATTTAACCTGCTGCGGCCGTTTTTAGATCTGCGCGGCAAAACCGTCGCCGACGTGGGCTGCAACAACGGCTACTATATGTTCCGCGCAAGCGCTCTAAAGCCTGCGCGGCTAGTGGGATTTGACCCGAGCGCGCTATTTTATCTGCAGTTTCGCTTCATCGAGAAATTCCTCCGCAGCGGCGCGAAATTCGAGCTTTTAGGCGTAGAGCATCTGCCTTTTTACGAGCACAAATTCGATACGATCTTCTGCCTCGGCGTCATCTACCATCGCAGCGACCCCGTAAAGATGCTAAAAGATCTGCGAGCCTCGCTAAATGCGGACGGCGAGGTGTTTTTAGACACGATGTATATCGAAGGAGCGGGCGATTTCGCGCTGTGCCCGAAAAACAGCTACTCAAAAATTTCAAATATCTACTTCGTCCCGACTGTCGGCGCGCTACAAAATTGGTGCGAGCGGGCGAAATTTAGAGATTTTGAAATTTTGGCTCAAAAGCCCACGGATGCTAGCGAGCAGCGCAAAACGGAGTGGATCGACGGGCAGAGCTTGGAGAATTTCCTAGACCCGCTCGATAGCTCGCGCACGATCGAGGGCTACCCCGCGCCGCGTCGCATCTACGTGCGGCTTCGGGCGTGATGCGCGCCTTTGAAACATCTTTCGTGTACCCGTGCACCGATATGAAATGAGATCCGTGCCTTTAAAAACGCGTAAAATTTACCGAATTTAATCGGCTCGCGGCAAAAATTTTACGTTCGGCAGGATGTGAAATTTAGCTAAAATTTGGCGGGCCCCAAATTGGATTAGATCGCATTGTAGCGACTAGGATCAGTGCGGCGCAAAATTTTAAATTTCGCCTCGTGCGCTACGCTTTACACGCACGGCGGCACGGAATTTTACTAAATTTAATAAGCGGCGGTAAATTTTAAAATTTTATCTACGCAGAGCACGCTGGTGCAGGCATAGTGCGAACGTAGCGCAGAATTCAACGCTCGCAGCGGCAAATAAAGCTGTAAATTTTGGCGCCTGCAATGCGAGTAAAGCGGCATCAATTCCGGTGCCCACGAGCAAAGCGGTATAAAATTTAACGCCGACCCGCTTCACGCCGCTTCGCCGCTTCTCGCACAGCGAAACGCAGTTAAATTTAAACTATCAGCGCTCAAAAAGTTGCAAAAAATATTTTAAATTTTGCCTCTCGGCCGCTAGGCTCGTATTTGGGCCGTGCCCGGGGTAGAGCGTAAAATCGCCCTTTATCTGCAAAATTTTATGCAGAGACTCTCTCATCTGCTCGCCGCTTGAAAAAGGAAAATCCCACCTGCCGATAGAGCCTTTGAATATTACGTCGCCACTAAAGATCACGCCGCCTGCTTCGATCATACAGCTGCCCGGCGTGTGTCCTGCAAAGAGGCTAAATTTAACGTTAAAGCCCGCTATTTCAAGGCTTTGCTCCTGCCCTTTTATGAGCACGTCCGCTTCTATGGATTCTGGCATCGTCTCAAAAGGATCCGCTCGCAGCATAAAGGCGTCGCTTTCGTGGATATAAATTTTAGCGCCCATTCTTTGCAGCTTCGCGTCGTCGTAAATATGATCGTAGTGCCCGTGCGTATTCAAAACCGCCACGATCTTTCCCGTATTTTGCATAACCCAATCAAAGCTGCCCTGTCCCGGATCGATCACTAGATCGCCCCGCTCGCCCTTTAGAATGTAACAGTTCGTCACGTATTCACCGAAAGCTCTTTTTAAAATTTGCATTTAAATCCTCCTTTTAAGCTTAAATTAAAGCCGTAATTTAGCCAAAAATAGTTAAAATTCGCACAATTTAACGTAAAATTTTAAGGCTAAATATTATGTTTTTGGACGATTTGCTGCCGCAACTGACCGATTTTTTATCGGAGAGACTCGATGAAACGGGTGCGGACGCCTTTGTAGTAGGCATCAGCGGTGGGCTTGACAGCGCCGTGGTTTCTGCGCTTTGTGCGCTTACCGAGATCCCCACTTACGGGCTTATCCTACCTAGTGCGGGTTCAAATTTAGAAAATATGGCAGACGGCATCTTTCACTGCGAATCCTTTAATATCCCCTACGAAATCCAAGAGATCGCGCCGTTTATAGAGAGCTTCATCGCCTTAAATCCGGGCGCAAGCCCGCTTCGCATCGGAAATTTCGCCGCGCGCGTGAGAATGAGCTTACTTTATGATTACAGCGCGGCTAAACGCGGCGTAGTCGTAGGCACGAGCAATCTTAGCGAGCGGATGCTCGGCTACGGCACGATCTACGGCGATCTGGCCTGCGCGTTTAATCCGATCGGAGAAATTTTTAAAACCGATCTGTTTAAATTTGCAAAAATTTTATGCATAGACGATGCGATCATAAAAAAAGCTCCCAGCGCCGATCTATGGGAAAATCAAAGCGACGAACGTGAGCTTGGATACAGCTACGAGATTTTAGATAGCGTGCTAAGAGATATTTTTTCGCACGAAACGCTGCGGACGAAATTTCGCTCAGGCGAGCAAATAACCGCAAACGATCTAAAATATCTGCAAAACTCGCACCACAATCAAGAGCTGGTGAAATTTATCGTCCGTAGAATTCTTAAAAATAATTTTAAGCTTCGCGCGCCCGCGGTCGCCCGCATAGAGCCCGCACACTAAGGAGAGATTTATGAAAGAGATACCGTTTTATAAGGCTCAAGTCGATAAGAAAGAGGAAGACTTAATTAAAAGCGCCCTCTACAACAGCGATATAAGATATAGCGAAATTTTTGAAGAGGATATTTGTAAATATTTCGGCGTAAAGCACGCCGTATCGACTACGAGCGGCACGACGGCGCTGCATCTGGCGCTTTGCGCAATGGATATTAAGCGCGGAGATAAAATTTTATGCTCCGTAAATTCCTTCCCTAACGTCGCCGAAGTGATCCGCCACTTCGACGCAGAGCCCGTTTTCGTAGATATCGATCCGATAAGCTTTAACATTACGAGCGAAAGCCTTGCTCGCACGATAGATCAAAACCGCCACAAGAAGCTAAAATGCGCTTTCATCTCGCACATCGCAGGGCTTGCTGCGGATATAGACGCCATCAGCGAGGTCGCCAAAAGCGAAAATATCATCCTTATAGACGATGCGTGCCGCGCTATGGGCGCTACCTATAAAGGCGCAAAAATCGGAGCGCTTAAAAGCTCGCTCATATCGTGCTTTCAGATCAATCCTCAAGCGCAAGATGCGATCTCTACGGCGGGCTTTTTCGTTACGAACGACGATGAGATCGCAAGCGCCGCGCAAATTTTAAGAAACGGCGGCATCGTGGGAGACGCCTTTTACAAAGACGGCAATATGTCCTTTACCTACGACGTCGATCGCATCGGTCAAAAATACGATCTTGACGCCATAAATTCCGCCTACGCAATCGCCCAGTTTGAAAAAACCGACGCTTTTATAAAGCGCCGCAAGCAGATCGCCGCAGCGTATCGCGAGCAGCTCGCAAACTGCCCTCACGTGACGCTTCCAAGCGACAGCGAGGAGCATATCTATACTCAATTCATCGTAAGGATCGACAAAAACCGCGACGATTTTGCCAAAGCGCTGATCGCGCGCGGAGTAAGCGTATCGCTGCACTATGTGCCGGTGCACCTGCTAAGCTACTACAAAAGCAAATATAATTACAAGGTCAATGATTTCCCGAATGCGCTTAAAAACTATCAGCAAATTTTATCCTTGCCGATCTACACGGCGCTTAGCGACGACGATGTGAGCTACATCTGCGAGCAGATCAAAGAGATAGCGCAAAATCGTGTTTAAACTCCTAATCGAGCGAAACCTATACGACCCAAGCCCTGCATGGCTTGCGCTCGGAGTGATTTTAGCGCCGTTAACGCTACTTTATACGCTTATCGTCTGCCTAAAAAGGCTCTTTGCTAAGCCGCAAAAATTTAAAATTCCAATAATCAGCGTCGGAAATTTAACCCTCGGCGGAAGCGGCAAAACCCCGCTAGTGCGGGCGCTTTTTAAAGAATTTAACGGGGAGCTCAAAACCTGCATCATCCTTCGCGGATACGGGCGCAAAAGCAGAGGCTTGCTCGAAGTAGCGCTCGGCGGACGGGTACTTTGCGACGTGCGGCAAAGCGGCGATGAGGCGATGGAATACGCGCTGTTTTTGCGCGGTGCAAACGTGATCGTCAGCGAAGATCGCGCCGCAGGGATTTTGCGCGCGCAAACTCTCGGCTTTGAGTTGGTGATTTTAGACGACGGATTTTCTAAATTTAATATCTCTAAATTTGATATCTTGCTGCGCCCGCAAAGCGCGCCGAAGCTGCCCTTTTGCCTGCCCCTCGCCGCGTATCGCTACCCGCCGTTTTTTTATAAATTTGCGGATTTCATACCCGCGCCGAGCGACATCTCGCAGGAGCTTAAAATCGTTTCGGCGGCGGATCTGCAAGGCACTCTAAACGGCGCGGATGAAATTTCAAATCCTACGGACGAAATTTCAAATTCCGCTACGGATAAAATTTCGGATTCAAATTTAAATCGCGCCATAGATGAAATTTCAAATTTAAATTCCGCCATCGCGAATAAAATTTTAAATTCCAAAGAGGCTGGTTTTGAAAAATCCCGCACGATCTTAATCAGCGCTATCGCCAAGCCTTGGCGTCTGCAAGAGTTTTTGCCGCTCGTAAAAGCCCACGCATTTTTCCCCGATCATTATGATTTCAAAAAAGAGCAGATTTTAGAGCTGCTAAGGCGCGAGGATGCGGAGCATATCCTTTGCACGGCGAAAGATTACGTGAAATTAAGGGATTTGGACGTAGAAATTTCGGTGATTTTGTTAAATTTGAAGCTAAGCGAAAACTTTATCTGCGAAATTCAAAACTACATAAACCAAGCTATGATAAAATAAGGTTTTTAAAGGAATTTTATGATAAAAAAGAGCAAAACCGCCGAAGTCATCATCTCCGCGCTGCCCTATATCCGTAAATTTAGAGATAAAATTTTCGTCGTTAAATACGGCGGCGCGGCGCAAACCGACGATACGCTCAAGCTTGATTTTGCCCGTGACATCGTGCTTTTGCATATGGTCGGCATCAAGATCATCGTCGTGCACGGCGGCGGCAAAAAGATCAATCAGACCCTGGATAAGATCGGCGTGCAGAGCGAATTTTGCGATGGACTTCGCGTAACGAATAAAGACGCAATAGAAATTACCGAAATGGTGCTAAGCGGCGCGGTAAATAAAGAGATCACGGCGCTTTTGAACCAAAACGGCGCGCCCGCGATCGGCATCAGCGGCAAGGACGGCGGGCTTTTGAGGGCAAAATTCCTCGATGAGAAAAAATACGGCTTCGTAGGCGAGATCACCGAGGTAAACACCAAGCTGATAAACGACCTGCTACAAAAGGACTATCTGCCGGTAATCGCCCCGCTTGCGGGCGGCGAGACGGACGAAAACGTGAGCTTTAATATCAACGCCGATCTCTGCGCTAGCAGGATAGCAGCCGCGCTAAAAGCGAGCAAGGTGATATTTTTAAGCGACATTGACGGAGTGCTCGATAAAGAGGGAAATTTAATCAGCAAGCTCGATGCCGCGCTCATTTCGAAACTCAAAAAGGACGGCACGATCGCAGGCGGCATGATCCCCAAAGTCGATGCGTGCCTGCAGTGCGTGCGAAACGGCGCAAGTGCCGCGCATATCATAAATGGCAAAATTCCGCACTCGATCCTGCTTGAGCTTTTCACGGACGGCGGCATAGGAAGTTTGATAAAGGAAGAAATTTAGGCGCGAGGCGGATGCAGCAGGCTTAAAACCGCAATGCCGCAAGTCCGTGCAAGCAGTGTAAGCGATCAAATTTAAAGCGCCTAGGCGGGCGTAAATTTTAAAATTTTAAAAAGGAAAAAGATGAAACTGGTTTCTACGAGAGATTTTTCGCAAAAAGCCGATCTTAGCTACGCGCTGCTAAATCCGAGCGCGAGCGGCGGCGGGCTTTTCAGCCCCGAGCGGCTGCCGCTTTTGAGCGAGGATTTTTTTAAGCAGTGCGAGGATCTGAGCTACAAACAGATCGCGCTTAAAATCATCGAGAGTTTTGATTTTGACGTAAGCAGCGAGGTCTTTGAGGGTGCGCTAAAGCGCTACGATAAATTTGAAAACCCCGCTTGCCCCGTCCAGATCAAAAAACTAAGCGAAAACGCCTATATTTTGGAGCTTTACCACGGCCCGACGCTTGCGTTTAAGGATATGGCGCTGCAGCCCTTCGGCGCGCTTTTAAAAAGCATCGCAAAAGCTAGAAATGAAAAATTTTTAATAATATGCGCCACGAGCGGCGACACGGGGCCTGCGACTCTAGAGGCATTTGCGGACGATGAGAACATCAAAGCGGTCTGCCTCTACCCGCAGGGCGGCACGAGCGAGATACAGCGCCAGCAGATGGTCAAACAAAGCGCGGCAAATCTTAAAATTTTAGGCGTGCGCGGCAACTTCGACGATACGCAACGCGCGCTAAAATCGCTACTGGCTGATGATGATTTTAAAAACGAGCTCGCGCGCGCAAATTTAAATCTAAGCGCCGCAAACTCGGTAAATTTCGGCAGGATTTTATTTCAGATCATCTACTACCTCTATGCTAGCATTTATTTCTCAAAGCACGGCGTATTGGGTGCGGGCTGCGAAGCAAATTTAAACGAAAGTGACGCGATGTGCGGCAATATCGGTGCGCATGCAGCTGCGGCGTACGGTAAAAATTTAAATGCTTCGGGCGGTAAAAATTTTGGCGCCGCAGCGGGCGCAAACAGCGCGCAGAGCGCAAAACAGGGCTCTAAATTTAATACTTTCGACGTCATAGTGCCTAGCGGAAATTTCGGCAACGCGCTGGGAGCGTATTTCGCCAAAAAAATGGGCGCAAAGATCGGCAAAATCAAGATCGCTTCAAACGCGAACAATATCCTGACCGAGCTTTTTACGCGCGGCATCTACGATCTACGAAAGCGCGAGCTCATCCGCACGATCAGCCCTGCGATGGATATTTTAGTTAGCTCCAACGTCGAGCGGCTACTTAGCGATATGTTCGGCGATGCGCGCACGAGCGAGCTGATGCAAAGCCTGGCGCGAGATAAATTTTATAAGCTTAGCGCGAGCGAGCTTGCGAAGCTTCGGGAGGTCTTTGAGGCGGATTTTTGCGACGATACGCAGTGCGCTAAATTTATCAAGCAAGAAGGCAGCCGCGGCGTGCTCGTAGACCCGCACACGGCGACCTGCTTTAAGCTGCTTGACGAAAGCCGTCTAAATCTCGTCATCTCGACCGCTAAGTGGATTAAATTTACGCCGTCGATGATCGGCGCGATCAAAGGCAGGGCTTGCGAGGACGAAAGGGCCGATATGATCGCGCTTTCGAAGGAATTTCGCAGCGACATTCCGCCACAGATCTCGCGCCTTTTTAGCGCGCCGCAGGTGCATTCTAGCGTCGTGGAGCAAAGCGAGATCAAAAACGCCATAATGGAGTGGATCAAAAAATGATAGTAATCCCCGCGCGCCTTGCTTCGACGCGCTTTAAAAATAAAATTTTATGTGAGTTTGGCGGCGTGCCGATGTTTATCAAAACGGCTCAAAATGCCGCCAAAGCGGATCGCGTGCTAATCGCCGTGGATGAGCCGCAAATTTTAAAGATCGCGCAAGATTACGGCTTTGACGCCGTTCTCACCGCGCGCGAGCATCAAAGCGGCACCGATCGAATCAATGAAGCGGTCGCAAACGCAGCGCTTGCGGAAAACGAGATCATCATCAATATCCAAGCCGACGAGCCCTTTTTCGAGAGCGAAAATTTGATTAAATTTAAAGATTTCGCCAGCGTTGCGATTACGCAAAAGGACGCATTTATGGCGAGCTGCTATAAATACATAAGCCAGCAGGCGGCAGAGGATCCGAATTTAGTCAAGCTCGTGCTCGATAACGCGGGCTTTGCGATCTATTTTTCACGCTCGCTCATCCCTTATCCGCGCGCGGCATGCGAGTGCTACCTCGGTCACATCGGTATCTACGCATACAGCGTGCGAAATTTAAAGCGGTTTTGCGCCCTGCCCGCCTCAGCGCTGGAAGATACCGAAAAACTCGAGCAGCTTCGCGCCATAAGCGCGGGCGAAAAGATCGCGATGCTTGAAATAAAAACCGCGAGCATCGGCATCGACACGCCGGCTGATTACGAGCGCGCGCTAAAGGAGTTCGGCGATGAAATTTAAAATTTACTCGTTATACGGCGCAGTATTTGGGACACAGGGGTCTGCCACGGAGCGTAAAATTCTAACGCGACGTAAAATTTTAACGGAGCGCGGAATTTTAAAATTTAAAGATGCGAGCACAAGATGAACTACGATGAATACAGATCCGCAGTAGATACGCTAAATGCATGGGCGCGGGCATATTACACCGACGATAAACCGATCGCAAGCGACGAGGAGTACGACGAGCTTTATTCGCAAGCGGAGAAATTCGAGCAGCAAAACCCCGCGCTGGCGCTGCCCTACTCGCCTACGCGGCGCATCGGAGGCGCGATCAGCGAGGGCTTTTCCAAGCTCGCTCACGGCGCGCAGATGTGGTCGATGGAGGATATTTTCGACGACGCGGACCTTTTGGCGTGGCTAGCTCGCGGCGAGAAGAGCGGCGCGCAGTTTTACGTCGAGCCGAAATTTGACGGCGCGAGCTTAAATTTAACCTACGAAGGCGGCGTGCTGATAAGCGCGGCGACGCGCGGCGACGGGCTTATAGGCGAGGACGTGACGCAAAACGCAAGAGCGATCAAATCGGTGCCGCTTCAGATCCCCTACGCGCAAAGAATCGAGATCCGCGGCGAGACGCTGATCGCAAAGAGCGATTTTGACGCGCTAAACGACGAGCGCGCCGCAAACGGCGAGAGCTTATTTTCAAACCCGCGCAACGCCGCCGCAGGCAGCCTAAGGCAGCTAGATAGCGCGATCGTGGCGAAGCGGAAACTAAAATTTATCCCGTGGGGAGTGGGCGAGCATTCGCTAAGCTTTGCGCTGCACTCGCAGATAATGGAGTTCGTGCGCAGTCTCGGCTTTTTGCGCGACGAGTTTTGCCGCATCTGCAAGAGTGCGAGCGAGATTAGGAGCGCATACGAGTCGCTGCATAGTATGCGCGCGAGCAAAGATATGATGCTAGACGGCATGGTCATCCGCGTAAATGAGCTTTCTAAGTGCGCACAGATGGGCTATACTGTGAAATTTCCGCGCTTTATGGTCGCGTATAAATTCCCCGCGGTCGAAAAGGTAACGCGGCTGCGCGAGATCAATCTGCAGGTCGGCCGCACCGGCGCGGTCACCCCCGTAGCCGTCGTAGATAGCGTAAATATCGACGGCGCGAACGTTTCAAACGCGACGCTTCATAATTTCGACGAGATCGCGCGGCTGGGGCTGATGAAAAACGATTTCGTGGGCATCATCCGCAGCGGCGACGTGATCCCGAAGATCACGAGCGTTTACAAACAGCGCAGAGACGGCACGCAGAGCGAAATTTCGCGCCCGGATCGCTGCCCGGTTTGCGGCGAGAGACTACTTGACGAAGGCGCGCTCATAAAGTGTCAAAACCTCGATTGTAAGGCGCGCGTGATAGGCTCGCTGATCTATTTCTGCTCCAAAAAATGCATGAATATCGAAGGGTTGAGCGATGCAACGATCACGCAGCTTTTTGAAAGCGGCAAAATTTCAAAGATCGGCGACATTTACGCCCTCAGCGCGCAGGATTTGGCGGGGCTTGAGGGCTTTGCGGATAAAAAAATTTCAAATCTTTTAAGCGCGATAAATGCGAGCAAAAACGCGCCGCTTGAGCGCTTCATCGCTTCTTTGGGGATCGAACACATCGGCGAGGTGGCCGCGCGCAAGATCGCCGCGGCATTCGGGCAGGATTGGCTGGATGCGAGCGAGGATGAAATTCTACGCCTGGAGGGCTTTGGAGAGGCGATGGCAAGGAGCCTAGCGGAGTTTTGCAAGATAAATCGCGAAAAAATTCTAAATCTAAGCGAAATCATCACGCCGCGTGCGCCCCAGATGCAGACCACTAAAAGCGCCTTCACGGACCGCAGCGTCGTCATCACCGGCACGCTCAGCCGTCCGCGCGACGAGTTTAAGGCCAGGCTTTTGGCTATGGGCGCGAAGGTGCAGGGCTCGGTATCTGCCAAGACCGACTTCGTGCTTGCAGGCGCAGAAGCGGGCTCCAAGCTGCAAAAAGCTCGCTCGCTTGGCGTGCGGGTGATCGATGAGAGCGAGTTTGAAGCGCTTGCGAGCCTGGCGACGCTCGGCGCAAATCCACCCGGCAAGAGCGAGCCTGAAGCGCTCGCGGGGAGCAGCAAGTGAAGGTTTTTTGTTTGGTGCCGAACCCGCACGCAAACGGCACGGGGTTAAATTTTAAAAGCAACCTCCGTCCTGCGGCGCTTGTATCTTTTACAAAGCGCGAGAATTTTAAAAATTTTGTAGCGCACGAGCAAGCGGCAAGAGCAAAAGCGATAAATCGAGCGGTCGATGTAAGATCGCTGGGCTTCAAGGCATGTGCAAAAGCGGCAAACCGAGAGGCGGTTTCTGCGAAGCGCGCGGGCCCCACTTGCCGCGACGCTAAAACGGCGCGCACGACACCAATAGGTGCGGCCGTAAGCAAGAATATCTCAAATCTTGCGCCGCTCAAACACTGCGCCGATAGGAAAAATTTTAAAATTTTCGCTAGCGACGAGATAAAATTTACAACGCGCAGCGAGCCGAAACCCGCAACGCATAGTATGGCTAAATTTGCGGCACGACGCAGGTTAAAGTTTGAGCCTTGCAGCACTGCTGCCCGCGACCTTGCTATGCGCGATAAAATTTTAAACTCAAGCTCGCGCAAAAACTGCGCAAGCTTTAAAATTTCACCGCTGCGCGGAGAAAAGACAAAATGAGATTTGATCTGCTCGTCGCAAATACGCTTAAAATCAGCAGAAATCAGGCTGCCGCGCTAATAAAGCAGGATAAAATTTTGCTGCGTGGCGCCGTGCAAAACAGGCCCTCTGCGCAGATCGCGCCCGAGCAGAGCGGCGAAATCAGCGCGACCGATCAAATTTACGTAAGCAGGGGAGCGCTCAAGCTTGCGGGCTTTCTGGACGAGCTCGCCGAAAACGGGCTTTTAGCAAGCTGCGGCGCAAATTCGCCTAACTCGGCAGCAGAAATTTCAAAGCCGTGCGGCGGCGCAAAAAGCGCGGATAGTAAAGCGGCAGCGATACAATGGAAAAGCGAGGTAGCGACGCAAAGAGCAGGCGGAGTAATGACGCAAATTTCAAGTGCAGATTTTGAGACTACGGATAAAATTTTAAGCGCGAACGAGACGACCGAAATTCCAAGCGCGACGGCGGCAAAGATCGCAGAAACAAATACCGAGGCGATCCGTACCGCAAAAACTAGCGTCGATACGGCAGAGCTTTTACAAACCGGCGCAGGCAAGCAAACAGTAGAATTTTTACAGACGAGCGCGGGCGCCGAAACGGCAGAGCATTTGCAAACGGACGTAGACGCCGAAACGGCAGAGATTTCAAATACGGTAGCCTCCAAATCAAGCGGCAAGGCGGGCGCGTGCTGCAGTGAAGGCGGCGCGGAGCTGATACAAACAAAGCCCTCTCAAAAAGAGGTTTTAAATTTAGCAGGAGCCGATGTTTTGGACGTGGGCAGTAGCACGGGTGGATTTGTGCAAATTTTGCTTCAGCGCGGCGCAAAGAGCATAACCGCACTTGACGTCGGCAGCTCGCAGCTAAGCGAAATTTTGCGGCGCGATCCTCGCGTGA
>NZ_CALIJF010000158.1 GCF_938018035.1 uncultured Campylobacter sp.
CGGGGCTAAAGAGCGATCATTAAATTTAAGCGCTCGGCGTGGAATTCGCTTGGCTAGCTAGCGGCGAGGAATTTAAAATTTTCGCCGCTTTAAATTTAGCGAGTTTGTGAGTTTGTTTTTGGTGAAATTCTAAAAATTTAACGACGCGTAGGCTTTTAAATTTAAATTTACACCGAAGCGCGGAAATGAGCCTTAGCCCTTGGTGTGATGCAATGATACGGCGCGTTTTATGAGAGCGACTTTACTGCTGGCGGAATTTGTAAAATTTTATAAAAATAAGCTCACGGGGCAGGGCGCAAGCCCTCTGTTTTGTTTATAAAATTTAGTCATTTTTTATCGCTCTTGGCGAGCGAGCCTCTATGCAGAGGATCAAATTTACGCGGCTATTTCGAGTTTTCTTTAGCGATGCGCGTAAATTTAAGCACAAATTCGCTTTTTGCCGCAGTATAGGCGTCGCGGTCAAACTCATAGCGCTTACAAAGCTCTAATTTAAGCGCCTCGTACCGCTCGGCGATATCCGCATTCGCTCGCAAAAAATCTCTAAAAAATATCTCATCCGCATCGCCGAAATTTCGCAGATGCACGTGAAAAACGCGCTCGGCAAATCCCGCTTCGGTGTAGCCCTTATTTAGGCTGCAGCGGCTCTCGCTTTCGCTCATTAGCAGATAGCCCGCGTCTATCAGGCGCTGTTTGGCGGCGGCGATATCCGAGCACTCGATCAAAATATCTATGATAGGCTTCGCCCAAATACCGCTTACCGCGGTGCTGCCGATATGGTGGATCTTGATCTCGCCATGATTTCGCAGCAGCCTGCGCAAAATTTTGCGCTCCTGCCTAAAGTATTCGCTCCAGCGCGGATCGTGCGGCACGAGACGTATCGGAAAGAGCCGCCACAGCTCCTGCAGGCTCATCGAAAGGAGTTTATTGCTCATCTTAATTCCAAAGTATTGGGTGGAATTTGAATGAATGGCGGGTAGATAGGGATTCGAACCCTAGAAGGCTGACGCCTTACGCGCTTTCGAGGCGCGCTCCTTCGACCGCTCGGACATCTACCCGAATGAAAATGTAATTTAAGCCAAAAATGGCTTAATAACAGATTTAAAAATGAAATTCCGCGTGAAATTTCGCCTGATTTTGCGATCGGGGGTTGAAATTTAACGGCGCAAATTTAGATTTCGTTTTAAATCCACGGCTTAAGGTACGGCGCGCTTTGGGCATAAAATTTGCTTTCGCGCGTAGTTTTGGGTACGGAATTTTACCCTTTAAATTAAAATTTTATGCAAAAGCTCATCGTCGCGGCGGCGAAAAATCACTCGCCGTTTATAAATTTCATGCGCCGCCCTACAAAACCGAGATAAAAATTTTGATCTCGTCTCCGCCGTAAAACTCAAAATCCGTTCCAAACGCTCTTTTTAGTTCGCCGGCCTCAAAAAAGCTCCAAATTTTGCTCCAAAATTTTGCTAAGTTTTGCGGCTCATTTGGAAAACTAAAAACGGCGTATTTGCCGCTTTTGATCTCCAAGGCTTCGTCGCTGCGGGGCGCTTTAGCGCCGATAAAGATATCGTAAAGCCCGTCGGCGCCGTCTTCGTAATCGTAATAGACGCCGTAAATCTCGCTCTGCCCGTCATAGCATTCTTTCATAAATTTCGCCCACAGCGCGGGAATTTTACCACTCCCGCCTAGCTCGTCCGCATTTTTCGTGCGGGCTTTTAACCCATAAATTTTAAATCCGTCTAAATATGAAATTTTGATTTTTTCGCTCAAATTTTACCCTTTCCGCTACTGCTCTAAAAGCTCTTTGGCCTGCTTTGCGATCGCGACGTCGGTGAAGCCGAAAAGCTTAAATAGCTCGTTTGCGTTGCCGCTTTCGCCGAAGCTTTGCATGCCGTGTACCGCGTCTGCAAATTTATACCATTCAAGCGCGCTTGCGGCCTCGACGGCTAAAATTTTAGTTTGCGGCTCTAGGATTTGCGCCAGATAGTCTGCGTCCTGCTCGCACAGAAGCTCGAAGCACGGCGCGCTTACGACGTTTGCGCCGATGCCTTGCTCTTGCAGGATCGCCGCCGCTTTTAGGCAGAGCGAAACCTCGCTGCCGCTTGCGATGAGCGTGATACGTGCCTCTTTGCTCTGCCTTAGCAGATACGCGCCGTTTTGCACGTCGCCCAAGACCGCCTTAGGTAACGGCTCTAGCCCCTGACGCGAGCAGACGAACGCTGCGGGGGCATTTAGAGCGAGCGCCGTGCGCCAGCATTTTACGTTTTCGTTGCCGTCTGCGGGGCGGAAGGTATAGAAGCCGGGCATCGCGCGGAAGGTGCTAAGCTGCTCGATAGGCTCGTGCGTCGGCCCGTCCTCGCCCACGCCGATGCTGTCGTGCGTGAAGACGAAGTAGTGGCGCAAGCCCATCAGCGCCGCGAGTCGCGCGCCAGTCTTGAGATAGTCGCTGAAGATAAAAAACGTCGCGCTAAACGGGATGAAAAGCCCGTATCTAGCAAAGGCGTTGCCGATCGCCGCCATCGCGTGCTCGCGGATGCCGAAGTGTAGATTTTTGCCGCAAGGAAAGTCGCCGCCGCCCTTTAGCTCGGTCTTATTCGACGCCGCCAAATCGGCGCTTCCGCCTAAAAAGCCGGGTACCGCGTTTGCGATGGCGTTTAAAATTTTACCGTTGCTATCGCGCGTGGCGACCTTAAGTCCGCTAAAATCGGGAAATTCTATCTTGCTAAAATCGGGATTTAAAAGCTCGTTTAGAAGCGCTCTTTTTTCATCGCTTAGCTTCGCAAGCTTCTCCTTCCAAAGCCGCTCCTCCAAATCGCCCCTCTCAACCGCAGCGCGCGTCGCAAAAAGCACGTCCTCGCTTACGACGAAGCTTTGGGCTGGATCAAAGCCCAGGCTTTGCTTAGCGCGCGCAAGCAGCTCCTCTCCAAGCGGCGCGCCGTGCGTCTTGGCCGTGCCCTCAAGCTCTAGCGCGCCCTTGCCGATCGTGGTATTTGCGATGATGAGGTAGGGTTTGGTTTTATTTTTGACCTCGTCAAGGACGAATTCTATCTGATCGAAATTATGCCCGTCGATGCGCGCGACCTCAAAGCCCTGCGCCTCAAATCGCACCTTCACATCCTCAAACCACGCGATATCGGTGCTGCCGTCAATCGTGATGCCATTAGAATCATAGATTATCGTGAGATTATCGAGGTTATGTCTGCCCGCAAGCGCGCACGCTTCGTAGCTGATGCCCTCCTGCAGGTCGCCGTCGCCGCAGAAGCAATAGACGCGGTGATCGATGATCTCGTTTCCTTCCTCGTTTAGCAGATGCGCGGCGTATTTCGCGGCCATCGCAAATCCGACCGCGTTTGCGACGCCTTGCCCGAGCGGTCCGGTAGCGATCTCGACGCCGGGAGTGGTGATCTCCGGGTGGCCCGGGGTTTTGGAGTGCAGGCGCCTGAAGCTTTTCAGATCGTCCATGCTCAAATCGTATCCGCTAAGATAGAGGTAGCTATACACGAGCGCGCTTGCGTGCCCGCCCGAGAATACGACGCGGTCGCGGTTCAGCCACGCGGGATTTTTGGGGTTGTGGCGGACCTTACTCATAAACACGCTCATTACGTCGCTTAGCCCCATCGGCGTGCCGGGATGGCCTGAGTTGGCGCTTTGGATCATATCCGCGCTTAGAAATTTGATCGTGTTTGAAATTTTACTTAGCTGCTCGCTCGACATTTTTCATCCTTTCAGGTATTTTTCTATCAAATTTAAAACCAAATCGCGTAGGCTCGCATCATAGCCGCTCATCGCGCCGCTTACCTCGTCTATTAGGCGCTGCTTGTAGCTTCTAGCGCCCGCAAGTCCGAGTAAATTTACGAAGGAATTTTTCGCGCCGTCCGCTCCTACGGGCTTGCCTGCGCTTGCTTCGTCGCCCGTGGCGTCGATGATATCATCCTCGATCTGAAATATAAGCCCTAGCTTCAGGCCGATCTTGTAAAGCTCATGCGCGAGCTCATCCTTTAGCCCGCCGATTATGGCGCCTAGCTCAAACGCCGCAGCGATGAGCGCGCCCGTTTTGTGCAGATGCAAAAACTCGAGCTCACTTTGCTTTAGCGGACTGTTTTCAAAACGGCAATCGATAGCCTGACCCAGCACCATGCCGCTGCTGCCTGCGTTTCGCGCTAGAGTTTTAATGCATTTTATCTTAATCTCGTCGCTTAAATTTGCGTTCGCGGCAATCAAAAATGCGTCGGTATTTAGCGCGTCGCCGACCAAAATCGCCGTGACCTCGTCGTATTTTTTATGCAGGCTCGGCCGTCCGCGGCGCAGATCCGCATCGTCCATCGCGGGCAGATCGTCGTGTATAAGCGAGTAGGTGTGGATCATCTCAAGCGCCATCGCCATCGCCAGCGCGCCCTCAAAGCGCCGTTCATCCACCGCCGAGACGACGCCTAGCAGCAGCTGCGCGCGAAAATGCTTGCCGCCCGCTTGCAGCATGTAATTGAGCGCCTCCTCAAAGTACGGATGAAAGCTCGGCGCCTTCAGCTCGTTACGCTCCAAGTAGTCTTTAAATTTTTCTAAAATATCCATCAAATTCCTATCGCATGGTTGGGCTTTGGAGCCGCTTTTTGCGCGCTCGTTCGGCTGCTTTTATTTTCTCGCGTTTATCTATTTTTCGCTCGTTTCGTCTGTCGCGTTCGCACTTTTTGTCACCCGTTTTTATGACATTTGGCTACGTCTTGCGCGTCGTTTAAATTTTATCTCTTTTGTGCTCGCACAGAGGTAAAACGATCGAAACACGTCGTAACCGCCGCTTGTAAATTTTAAACCTTCTGATCGGCTATTTCGCGAAATTTAAAATTATAAAATTTTGAAATTTCATCCGACCGGTCTGTTTAAATTTACCGACTCAGCTCGCGAATTTCTAAATTTAAACGATCCGCCAAATTTAAGCCCGTTTGCAAAACCGCCTCAGCCCTTATCGCCGAGTAGATCGCCTAGGCCGCCGAGCCCTCCTAGCATGGATGCTGCGGCGCCCTTCTTTTCATTTTCGACGAGTTTTATCGCGTCGCCTATCGCCGAGATCAGTAGGATCTGCAGGCTCTCTTTGTCGTTAAAAAGGCTATCGTCGATGCTTAGATCGAGCACCTCGCCCGCGCCGTTTAGCCTGATGGCGACCATGCCCGCGCCCGATTTTACGGTAAATTCCTTGCGCGCATTCTCCTCCTCGATCTGCTTGGCCTTGGCCTGCATCTGATCGAGCATCTGCCCCATTTTCGAAAAATCCATTCCTTCGAACATCAAAAATCCTTTAAATTTTGGCTATTTTAGCAAATTTAAGCTAAATTTAGCGTTTGACTTGGCGTTGCGAGTTTTGTTCTCAGATTTGATTTTGCGTCGGGCGCGTGCAGTCAAAAAGCGGCTTAAAATTTAGCTTGGCGGGTAAAATTTAAACAAGAGGCGCCGTTAAAGCTCGGCGATGAAATTTATTTTAAAAGGAGCTAAAAATGGGCGATTGGGGCTACAAGGCGTACGAAAACGACGAGGCGGCGGACTGGTTTGCTAGATTTTGGGAAAGCAAAAATTTCGACTTGCTGCAAAGCACGGCAGCGAATTTCGATCCGAGAAATGAAAACTACGATGAAATCAGGGCTGCCGCGCACGTTTTGGCCTGCTTTGGCTCGCCGTATGCATGTCCGCCAGATTTTTTAGACAAGTTGCGACCGACTACCCGGAAAGTCGTTGCGATTTTGGAAAATATGATCGACCCGCCAAGCGACGAATGGACTTTTCTTGAAATTTGGGAAAACTCACCGCAGATAATAGACGAAGTTAAGCGGCAAATCGCGGAGCTAAAAGAGCATTTAAGGTAGCGCGGGTGAGGCGGCGGACGCTAAATTTAGATCATTTCGGTAAATTTAAAAGCTACACGCAAAGCGCGACAAAATAAACTATCGCGGAGCTGAGACCCATGCGAACTAACGCGCCTCAGATATCTTTAAATTCCGCCGCGACCGATTTTTCCAGATTTGCCGCCTTACCTAGGATCGTTATCGCCTTTTGCCTGCATCTGTTCACGCATCTGTAGCAAAGCGTGCAGCGCTCGCCAAATCTCGCATTGCCGTGCGCGACTTTTATATTTTGTATCGGGCAGGACTTCGCGCACTCGCCGCATCCGTTGCAGCGCGCCGTATCGAGACTCGGTTTGCGCCTTGCAAAGGGCGTTTTGTGCCAAATTTTCATCCAGAGCCGCTGCCCCAAAAGCCCCGCGATACAGCATATCACGCCTAGCCCCTCTTGCGGTGGCTTAGCCGCGGCAAATGCCTCCGAGGCGCGCTCTAGCTTGGCGTTTGCCTCTTTGATCAGGCGCTTGTTTTTCTGTGCCGAATAGCTAAAAATCGCCACGTCGAGGATAAACGCGGGCATTTTCACGTGCACGCCGCCCGTTATCCTCGCGCCCGCCCGCCTTAGGATCCTGGCTGCGCAGCCCGCTCCGTCGCCGCTAAAAATCTCCATCGTAGCGATGATAAAGACGTTTTTGCCGCAGAAATTCGCGCTGTTTTCGCAAATAAACTCGCGCACGATCTGCGGCAGGTCGCTAAAGTAAACAGGATAGGCCAGGATCACGTCATCGTGGTGCTTTAGTAGCTCGCCGCAGGTCTCGTCCTCGATCGAAACCGCTGGGATATCGCCGCCCAGACGCTCTATAAATCTCTTTACGCAATGCTTCGTGTTGCCAGTGGAGCTAAAATAAATCGCTATCATTTTGCGAATCCTTTTAAATTTACGCGCAAAATTTTACCCGTTTTCGCCAAATTTTACCGCCCGCGGCAAATTTAACGCTAAGGGGAGACAAATTTAAATAAATTGCTATTTGGCACATTCGCCTTTTGCCTGTTTGCAAATAACCGTCGCACCGCACTAGCCTAAATTTTACCGCAAATTTGGCAAATTTATTTTTGAAATTTTCCAAAACGCGGTAGTTTTTGAAAAAATTTATCTCAAATGGGCTCAAATTCGCACTATGCTGTAATTTGTGCGCTTTATAGGCAAGCCCTAAATTTTACTTCCTGCAAAGCACTGGGTTTTGGCTAGCGATGCGGTAAATTTTAATTCGTAAATTTCAAAAACAATAAAAATTCGGCGCGAAAGTTCATCTTTCGGCACTAAACTTCACGCTCGAAAATCTAAATTTAGCAACGTAAAATTTACCGAGCAGGACAGCGTGGCTAAATTTAGCTTTAATTTAAGGATATTGCCCAAAATTCGCCGCCTACTCGTACGTCCGTCCCATTTCGAGCAGTTCGCCGAGCATCTCCCAGCCGCCGCGCACGGGCGCGTCCTCGCCCGCGTGGTCCATCAGGCCGCGCGCTCCGCACTCCAGCAGTGAAAACGGATCGAAATTATACCAGCCATGCCCGCTCGGCGATACGATGCCGAAAAACTTACTCTCATCCGCAAGCTGTCCGCTAGCGCGCATCCTGCTAAGCTCCGCTAGTTGAAATTTGATGACCTCCGCGGAATACGCAAACCCGCCGTGCTTGTCTGCGGCCTCGAATTTCAGGGGCTCATTCGTCTTTGGCCCCAAAGGCTCGTTTCGCGCTGCCTTCGCGGAGCCGCTGCCGCTTACAGCGATGGAATTTTGCTCTTGCGTTTTGCTCTCGTTGTTTTCGCGATCGCCGTTCGTAAATTTTGCCTCGCTTGGCGCGGTTTTAAAATTTGCGGATCTGCTTTCGTCAAATTTTATCTCAAAGCCCTCCGGTAGGCAGCGCATTATATCCGCAGCGATTTTTGGCTCCTCCGCCGAACGAAACGTATCGCCGCCGCCCGCAGGCTCATCTTTGCAGAAGTGCGCAAACTCTGGCGCTCGCTCTATCTCAAGCCATGTCTCGTTAAATCCCGCTCTCTCGCTCTCAAACGCCGCGCTTAGAATTTCAAGCATTAGCTCTGCGCTAAAGGGCTCGCCGCCGCGCGCCTCAAGCAGCCTTAAAAGCGCGAGTAGATATGCGTCCAGTTCCTTGTTCGCAGCCCCGCTCGCTTCAAATTTTTCTGCCATTTTGCAGACGGCGTCATAAAATTCTTCGTAGTTCAAATTTTCTCCTTTTTTTGTGGACCGGCAAGTGGCTATAACGGGCTGTTCGGAGTGAAATTTAGCGCAAATCGCGCCTCTTGGCGCGCGGTGAACACGCGCCTACGCACAATGTAGCAAAACTCTGCGCAAAGAGCTAGCGTTTGTAGCCGTAAATTTTTAAGTTTTGCTCGCCCGGCTCCATCTCAAACTTGCCCAGGCGCTCTAAATAGCGCGCTATGGCGTCAAGGTCTTGGCTTTTACGCTCGGGCGGTAGCAGCGCGCCACGGCTTGTGAAGTCGTAAAATTTCGCAAATTCTATGTATTCTATCTCGGCGTAGAGGGTGGGCTTTTCGCTCGTTGTGAGGCGCTGCGAGATGTAGCTGTCGCAAATGCCTTGCGCGTAGTCTGCGGCGGGCAGGGCGAATCTGATCTCGTTCACGCAGGAGCCGAAGAAATCATAAATCTCGCACTGTCTTGCGGGCGAGCCTTCGGCGCAGATCGCCGAAAAGAGCTTGCGTCATTTTGCGTCGCTCATAAAGCCGAAGCGAAATTCGGCTAGCTTTTTATCTAGCCGCGCTTTGTATTTTTCGTAGTGCTGCGGCGAGGCGAAAAGCTCCTCAAGGCGCGGTGCCATGTTATTTTACGATCTCGTTTTGCGAGTTTACCTGTACGATTTTCGGCTCGAAATCTCTCGCTTTTTTAGCGCTCATCTGAGCATAGGCTACGATGATGACGATGTCGCCGACGCAGACTTTGCGCGCGGCGGCTCCGTTTAGGCAGATCTCGCTCTTTTTTTCGCCGCGGATCACGTATGTAGCGAAGCGCTCGCCGTTATTGACGTTTAGAATTTCGACTTTTTGGTATTCACAAAGCCCCGCAGCCTCGATGAGCTCGGGTCCGATCGTAATGGAGCCTACGTAGTTGAGGTTGGCGTCCGTCACGCGCGCGCGGTGGATTTTGCTTGATAAAATTTCGATTTTCATCGGCCGTCCTTTAAATTTAGTCTAAATTTGATCCGCCTCGCGCCGCGACGAGCTCGCTCACGACCTGCTTGTCGCTGAAGGGGTGCTTCACGCCCTTGATCTCCTGGTAGGTCTCGTCGCCCTTGCCCAAAATAGCGATCATCTCGCCGTTTTTGGCAAGATCTAGTGCGCGCGCGATCGCCTCTTTGCGATCCGTGATCTTTAAAATTTTATCCTTTCGGCGCATCCCGGCGCAAATTTGCTCGATGATCTCATCCGGATCCTCGCTGCGCGGATTATCGCTCGTGACGATGCAAATTTTGGCAAAGTGCTCGGCGATAGCGCCCATTTTCGGACGCTTGCCGTGGTCGCGATCGCCTCCTGCGCCGAAAACCGCGATGATCTCGCCGCTTGCGCGTAGCGCGTTTAGCACCTTTTCGATGCCGTCTGGGGTATGAGCGAAATCGACGATCACAAGCGGGTTTTTATTTACGATCTGCACGCGACCCTCGACGCCGACGAAGTTTGCCAGGGCTTTTGCGATCTTTTCGTTCGGCAGCTTGGTTAGAATTTTAACCGCCGCAAACGCCGCGGTAAGGTTGTAGAGATTAAACTCGCCGATCAGATCGCTTTGCAGTTGCGCATTATCGCCGTTTGGGGTGCGCACGAGCGCGTCGATGCCGCCCTTTAGCCCGTATCCGCTCACGCCGAAGCTCGCGGCGTTTTTGATGCCGTAGGTAAGGGCGTTTGCAGGGTTAAATTTAATATGCCCATCGTCGGCGTTTATGAGCTTTGGCGCGTCGTCGGCGAAAAACGAGCTCTTGACCGCAGCATATTCTTGCATGCTGCCGTGATAATCGAGATGATCTTGGCTTAAATTCGTAAAAATTTTAAGCGCAAAATTTAACCCTTCGATGCGGTTCTGCGCGATCGCGTGCGAGCTAACCTCCATAACGAAGTACTCGCAGCCCTGCTTGCCGGCTTCGTAAAGATAGCTCATCGTTTTTAAAACCGAGCTCGTCGTAAGTCCCTTTTCGTCGATTCTGCACTCATTTATAAAGGCGCCGCGCGTGCCGCTTAGACCGCAGCTAAAGCCTAGATCTAGCAGCGTCGAGTAGATCGCCGCCGCGGTCGTCGTTTTGCCGTTCGTACCGGTAATGCCTACGATTTTGATGCGCGGATCGATCTTCAAAAGCTCCTTTGCTTGCGTGATAGAGATGATCTGTGCGCCTTTTTGCGCCGCTTCAGGTGCAAATTTAGCGTTCGCGCTCGTGCGCATAAAAAAGCAGCCCACCTCGCATTCGGCGGAGTTATCGGTGATAAAGCTATTTTCGAGTCGTATTTTCATGATTTTTGATTTTTTGCATTAGCGCTTCGAAGCGCTCATCGCCTGCATACGCGGCAGCCGAGCTCTCGACGTAATTAAGCCCCATTTCGTAGTAGCCGTTTTCTATCAAATTTTCTAAAAATTCTATCATCTCGGTTTTGTCCGAAATGGCGATTTTGGAGGAAAAAATGATCGATTCGAAGGCGTCTTTAAAGCCTTTTTGGCCTACCGCGCGCATAAAATCGGCATAAGCAATGACTGCAATCTCGTCCTCGGCGCCGGGTTCGGAGGCCGCTTCGTTCGCGATCTTTTCGTTGATGGAGTTTAAAATTTTAAAAAGCTCCGCAGTCTGGGTTTTAGGGCTGAGGTTGTAAAAATCAAAGAGCATAAGCGCCTCTTCGCGGTCTGCCAGCGCGGTCTGGCAAAGCTCAAGCAAAAATAGAATTTCCTCCTCGCCGCTTTTTTCGTATGCGAGCGAAAAATACAGCTTCGCAAGCTCGAATTCCCCGCGCGAAAAGGCTTTTAGCCCCAGCTTTTTATAATTCAAACTCTTCGCCTTCGGGGATGTTTACGACGCTAAGCTCGGGGTGAATATCCATGCGAAGCTGGCGCTCGACGCCGTATTTTAGGGTCTGCGCACTTGCGGCGCAGCCGTGGCAATGCCCGGTAAGGCGGACATAGACGACGCCGTTTTTTATGCCTAAAAGCTTCATATCGCCGCCGTCGTTTTGCAGCATCGGTCGAATCAGCTCCAAGCTATCCTGTACCGGCGCTAGAAGCTCTTCGTCGCTAAATGGTATCATTAAAATTCCTTATTTTAGTTTTGGCGCATTATATCCAAAAGCGATAAAAAAAGGCTTATCGGGGATGAAATTTAATCCAAAATTTTGCGCGAGGACGCGGATTTTGCGTAATGGCTAGCAAAGAATTTTATACGGCGCGAACGGTGAACCGCGATTTTAAAATTTTATCGATTCGACAAGGACGAAACTTACAAATCATCGGGCTTGCGTATATTTAAATTTAGACTATTTGCGTTATAAATTTGGGATGAAATTTCAGCCCGGTCGGGGGCTAAATTTGGGATGAAATTTTGCTTGAACGGGAGAGAATTTAAGGCGATTTTGTCTAAATTTATTGAGATAAGCGCCGATACGATTAAATTTTTTAGAAAAACAATCCTGCTTTTAATTGTAAATTTGTGATTACTAAAGCCCGGGCGGTAAATATTATTTTGAAGCTCGCAGATGAAATTTACGCTACGTTTTATATCGATCGCGGCTGTGAAATTTTAGCGCAGGCGCGTGCAATCACGGCAAAATTTCTATCGGCGTGCCGATTTTTACGTGCTCGAAAAGCTCGTCCATATCGTCATTGACGAGCGCTATGCAGCCCTCCGTCCAGTCGCCGAACGCCGCGATACTCTGCCCTAGGTAGCTAAATTTGTTCGGTAGCCCGTGGATTTTGATATCGCCGCCTGCGCTCTTGCCGAGGGATTTTGCGTGGGCTACGTCGGCTTTGTTCGGATAGGAGATGCCTAAATTTAGATGATACGCCGAGTTTGGATTTTTGCCGTTTATGGTGTAGTTGCCCTCCGGGGTTTTGCCGTCGCCTTGAACCTCTTTATGTCCTTCAGGCTCGCGTCCGAGGGCGATTTTGTAGCTTTTCGCGACGCCTTTTGAGGTTAAAATTTCAAGAATTCGTTTGGATTTATAGACGCGGATTTTAGAGATTTGCTCGCCGTCCAATGCCTGTTTTAGCGGAATTTCGGAGTTGATCGTTTCGATATTTTTATAGCTAAGATAATTGTCTAATGCCCACGCTAGGCCCGCAGCGACGATAACAAGCGGAAGTAAAGCTTTAAATTTCATAGAAGAAATTTCGGGAGTTATCCCGAAATTTTATTTGCTGATTAGCTCGATATAAGCCATCTCTGCGGCATCGCCCTTGCGAAGGCGGGTTTTGATGATGCGAGTGTAGCCGCCGTTTACGCCTGCGTATTTTGAAGCGATCTCGGTGACTAGCTTATTTGTCGCAGCCTTATCTTGAAGCGCCGCGAAAACAAATCTATGCGCCTCGCTGTCGCCCTTACGCGCGCGAGTGATCAGCTTCTCGGCGTAGCTTCTTAGCTCTTTTGCCTTAGGAAGTGTGGTTTCAATCTTGCCGCTAGTAACTAAAGCGATGGTTAAATTTTTAAGCAGGGCGGCACGGTGAGACGAAGTACGCCCTAGCTTCCTATATCCGTGATTATGTCTCATTTATTGTCCTTCATTCTTTTGTCTTTGAGCCTTCAGCTCGTCAAGCTTGCGTTTTAGCTGCTCTTTTTTCTCGCCAAGTTCTTGGTTGCCGATAGGATAACCGATCTCCTCCATAACGGCCTTGATCTCCTCGAGCGATTTTTTGCCTAAATTTTTAAGGTCTTTAAGCTCGCTTTCCTCCATGATCGCTAGCTCGCCGATAAATCTAATATCGGCGCGATCTAGGCAGTTGAAGCTTCGTGCGCTTAAGCTTAGATTGCTAACGCTCTCGAAAAGCTTTGCAAACTCGGAATTTGCAGGGATCGTTCTACCGAAAGTATCTGCAGCGCTGATATTTACGATGCCTTTGAAAACCGACAGCTGCTGATACATCGCTTCAAGTGCGTTTTTAAACGCATCTATCGCGCTGATCTGACCGTCGGTAGTGATCGTAAAGACCACCTTTTCGTAGTCGGGATTATCCTCTACAAATACGTTTTCGATATCGTAAACAGCCTTGGTTACCGGGGTAAAAAACGCATCCAGCGCGATGAAATCAGCGTCTAAATTTTCTCTGATCTCTTCGCTTGGGACGTAGCCGATACCCTTTTCGATGATGAGCGTAAATTTAAGATCGGCATCCTCGTTTATCGTAGCCAGATAAGCGCTTGGATTTACGATCTCTACGGCGTCGTTATTTAGGTCGCTGCCGTAAATTTCTTTAGGTCCTTTGAAGCTGTATTCTACAACCTCGCGTAGGGAATCGCCCTTAATTTTAAACCTTAAGCCCTTTAAATTTATGATAAAAGCCGCCATATCCTCGAGCATACCGCGCATGCTGTCGAATTCGTGGCTTACGCCTTCGATTTTAACCGCAGTCGGCGCAAAACCGACCGTGCTCGTATAAAGTAACCTTCGTAAAGGATGAGCTAGAGTGACGGCATATCCCGTTTCAAAGGGATATGCTATGATTTTAGCAACATTTTCGCTGACATTCTCAACCTTTATTTCAGTTGGCATATGAGCTGATGTTGTGATTTTTCTCATATTAGCACCTACTATTTCGAGTAAAGCTCTACGATAAATCTTTCCTCTACAGGAATAACAACTTCTTCTCTCTCCGGAACTCTAGAAAAAATTCCGTATCTTTTCTCTTTTTCTACGTCTACCCACGCTACGATGCCGGTCTGTGCAGTAAGATCCAGCGCTCTTGAAATTTGCGGGTTATTTTTGCTCTTTTCGATCACTTCGATCTTTTGTCCTGCGCGGACGCTGTATGAAGGGATATCGACGCGCTTGCCGTCTACTAAAATGTGTCCGTGCGTAACGAGCTGGCGCGCAAAGCGTCTAGTCGTAGCAAAGCCCATGCGGTAAACGACATTATCTAGCCTCTGCTCTAAAAGCTGAACCAAGATCGCTCCGGTGTTACCCTCTCTACGAGCCGCTTCGGCAAATAGTCTGCGAAACTGCTTCTCGCTTACGCCGTACATAAATTTAGCCTTTTGTTTCTCGCGAAGCTGTGAGCCGTATTCGCTCAGTTTGGCGCGTCTTTGTCCGTGCTGACCCGGAGCGTAAGGGCGTTTTAAAAGCGCGCTCTTGCCCGCAAGCCTTCTCTCGCCTTTCATAAATAGATCGACGCCGAGCCTTCTTTCTAATTTTTCAACCGGTCCTGTATATCTAGCCATAAATTTCTCCTTTTATAATTACACGCGACGTCGTTTAGGCGGTCTGCAACCGTTGTGCGCAAGAGGAGTGATATCTTTTAAATATGTAACTTTAATCCCTTCTACGCTACCTACGCTTTTAACGGCAGTCTCGCGTCCGCTTCCCGGACCCTGAACCTTGACGCCTACCTCTTTGATGCCGTGCTCTTTGGCTTTGTTTAGCGCGTCCTCGACGGCTTGCTGCGCCGCATAAGGGGTGGATTTTTTGCTGCCTTTAAAATTTAAAGCGCCCGCACTGCTCCACGCGATCGCGTTGCCCATCTCGTCCGTTACGGTTATCATAGTGTTGTTAAACGTAGCGGAGATGTAAACTATGCCTTTGGCGATATTTTTTCTGACGGTTTTTTTCTTAACTACTTTTTTTTGTGCCATATCTCAATCCTTATTTAGCTGCCGCGCCGACGGTTTTGCGTTTGCCTTTTCTGGTTCTGGCGTTCGTTTTTGTTTTTTGACCGCGAACAGGAAGGCCCTTTCTGTGTCTTAAGCCGCGATAGCCGCCCAAGTCCATAAGCGCTTTTATATCCATAGCCACTTGTTTGCGAAGATCGCCTTCGACCATATAATGCTCTTGGATCTCTTTTCTGATAGCGGCGGCTTCATCTTCGCTCAGATCGGCGACTCTTTTATCGTAAGAAATTCCTGCCGCATCGAGAATTTTTCTCGACGTAAATAAACCTATACCGTAGATATAAGTTAGTCCGTATTCAATCCTTTTTTTCTTTGGTAGATCTACACCTGCGATACGAGCCATAACTTATCCTTGTCTTTGTTTATGTTTTGGATTTTCACAAATAACGTGAACAACACCTTTGCGCTTGACAATTTTACATTTGTCGCACATTTTCTTAACGGATGGACGAACTTTCATTCCACTCTCCTAAAATTTTCTCCACTTTAAATGCAAACTGCACCTAGGTTTAATGAAATTTCAAAAGCGAAAGTATCAAACCAACTGTTTTCAAAATAGTGGGGATTTTGAAAACACTTCTTCCTACAGTTTAGTCGCAAAATCGCGAGTATATCTAAATTTAACTTTATCCTTACTTATAGCGGTAGGTGATCCTGCCTTTATCGAGGCTGTAAGGGGTCAGCTCAACTTTTACGCGATCGCCCGGCATTATCTTGATGTAGTGCATACGCATCTTGCCAGCGATATGACATAAAATCACGTGTTTGTTGTCTAGCTCGACCTTAAAAGTCGCGTTCGGCAGCGCTTCTATGACGTTGCCGTCGATCTCTATGACGTCGTCTTTTGCCACAAATTCTCCTTTCTTTTAAATTTAAAAAGGGCGATTATATAGAATTTAAAATTTTAAACAGCTTAAAAGAAATTTAAAATAAGCAAAATTTCAGATTTATTTCGCTACGCGGGCAGTACTTTACAAAAGCAAGACGGCGCTCTTTTTAAAATTTTAGTATAATGGCTCAAAAATTTTAAAGGAAAAACATGAAATGGCAAGACGGCAGACGAAGCTCAAACGTGGAGGATGACCGCGCAAGCAGCATGCGCACGAGCTCCGGCTCGCTTGGGATGCTGATCCCGATCATCAGGTTTTTGCTCGGCTCAAAGATCGGGCGCATAGTGCTCGTAATCGGCGTGGTGGCGTATTTTATGGGTTATAACCCTTTGGCGCTTTTAGACGGGGGCGCTAGCACGCAGAGAGAGGCGACGGACAGCCCGCAGGAGCAGGAAAAGCTCGCCTTCGTCTCGGCAGTGCTAGCTCAAACCGAAGACGTTTGGGGCGAGATATTTAAAAGTGCGGGCGCGCGCTACGAGGAGCCCGGCTTGCGGCTCTTTCGCGATCAGATAGCAAGCGGCTGCGGCTTTGCGAGCGCGCAGACGGGACCTTTTTATTGCCCGAGGGACCATAAAATTTATCTGGATCTCGGTTTTTTCGACGAGCTTGCGAACAAATACAAAGCGGGCGGCGACTTCGCGCAGGCCTACGTCATCGCGCACGAAGTAGGGCACCACGTTCAAAATTTAATCGGCACGCTAGAACAGGTTAGCGCTCTTAAAAGGCGCGCTCGCAGCGAAGCCGAGCAAAACGCGCTTCAGGTCAAAGTCGAGCTGCAGGCGGACTGCTACGCGGGAGTTTGGGCGCATTATCTCGCAAAAACAGGGCGCGTGCTGGAGGTGGGTGACATCGACGAGGCGCTAAATGCCGCCAGCGCGATCGGCGACGATACATTGCAACGCAAATTTAGCGGTCGCGTCGTACCCGATTCCTTCACGCACGGCACCTCGGCACAGCGCAAAGAGTGGTTTAAAAAGGGCTTAGTGGGCGGAAACCTAAAGGCTTGCTCGTTTGAGCCGTAAAATGCAGACTTTAAGTTCGTAAATTCTGCCATCTCGTGTTTGAGCGCAGTGCGAGATCCTTTTCTGCGCCGTTGCAAATTTGTCTACAAAACTGCCGTCTAGCGCTTGGGCCGTAAGGCGCAGGCTTTGAGTTAGCTTGTGGGCTAGATAAAGGCGGTTTAAATTTTAAAATTTAACGCCGAGTTTGGAAGCAGAATTTTAGAATTTTAATAATCGGCGATTAAAAGTTCGGACGGCGCGCTCGGCTAGTGCGGCGACGGCTTGTTTGAGCACAGGCTTGACTACGGCACAAGAAACCAAAATAGATACGTTAAAATTTATGGAGGCAAAAATGAATAAAATAACCTGCATTTGTCTAGGCGTGCGAAGCATGCAAAGGGCGCTAAAATTTTATAAAGACGGCCTAGGATTTAAGACGGAATGTAAAGACGACGACCCACCGGTATGCTTTTTTAATACGCCGGGGACCAAATTTGAGCTCTATCCATTGGACGCGCTGGCGCGAGATACCAGCGAAAACGATCCGCCGAAGGGCAGCGGATTTGGCGGCATCACGCTAGCGTATAACGTAAAAAACAAAGAGGACGTAGCTAGCGTCATAGAGCTAGTAAAAAAGGCTGGCGGAACTATCGTCAAGGAGCCCCAAGTTGCGTTTTGGGGCGGATACCACGCGTATTTTGCCGATCCGGACGGATACTACTGGGAGGTGGCTTGGGGGCCTGATTTTAAATTTGACGAGGACGGGCTGCTCAAATTTTAGATCAAAATTTCTGCGGCCGAGGCTTGTTTAGGGGCGTCGAAGCCTTTAGCGCAAACGTGTAAAATTTAAACTCAAAATTTATTGCAAATCATCGGGCGGGTTTTTTGGCTCGTATAATTTGCAGCGCCGTTTTTCCCGCGTCTTGCTATAAATATCGAGCGAAATTTTACTTTCCGATATGATCCGCGACGCGGATTTTGCGCGAGGCTAAAATTTACTCGCACTCCGCCGCTGTTTTACTCGCGCTCGCAGTACCGCTTTGCTTGCATCGCATGCCGCTACACAAAGCAAGAAAGCGGATATTTCGCGGCGCTTTTGTCCGTGAGCGCGGCGAGGAAAAAGCGATAAGCTCCTAGAAGCTTTGCGCGGCGGCCTCTTTTAAAAACCGCTTGTTTATGAGCGAATTTTCGATGTCGGGGTGAGCTAGAATGATTAAATTTTTCATATTTTTCCTTTAAAATTTTATTTTTGGGCGATAAATTCCGCCGCTAAAATCGCAGATAGAGCTCCGCTTTGAAATTTTATTTTCAAATTAGCGGCGGAATTCTAAGGCAAAATTTTAAGACCGAATTTTAATGCCGAAGCTTCGGCGCTTAAATTTGACGCCGAATTCCATAGCAAATTTCAGTGCATAAATTTTATATTAAAGCTTAGCACCCAAATACGCCGGGGCCCTATTTCAAACGCCGGCTTGGCGCTTTACTTCCCCGCAGCTAGCAGATCCGCGAGCACCTTTGCGGCGTGATCCTTTGCCTTGACGCTTTTATAGACCTTTAAAATTTTGCCGTCCGCACCGATCAGAAAGGTCGAGCGCACGACGCCCAGATACTCGCGCCCGTAGTTTTTGCGCACCTGCCACGCGCCGTATAGCTTGGCTACCTCGTGCTGCGGATCGCTCAGCAGGATGTGCTTTAAGCCCTGCTTGGCGATGAAGCCCGCGTGGGATTTGGCGCTGTCGGGGCTGATGCCTACGATCACGCAGTCTGCGGCGATGAAATCATCGTACGCGGCGCTAAATTCGCACGCTTCGGTCGTGCAGCCGGGGGTGTTGTCCTTGGGGTAAAAATACAGCGCGACCTTTTTTCCCGCAAAGTCCTTTAGCGCGACGCTCGCGCCGTCGGCGTTTTGTAAGCTAAACTCGGGCGCCGCATCTCCCGCTTGCAGCGTGATTTTGCGCTCGCGATCCTCTGCGCTAAACTCGTCTTCGATCTGTGTTTTTCTCTGCATATCGTGTCCTTTTTTTTGAAATTTTCGGGCTCGTAGCCCAAATCGCGGCTAAATTTTAATCTTTTTTCATAAATTTATCCTTGCTTGGATGAAATTTTGCCCCGCGCCATAGCTGCACGCGCATTGGACGGATCGTAAGCAGATCGTTCTAGACGAGACTAATCCTGGAAGCTTGTGCTTTACGGCACGCGTAAAAACATTTTGTTGCACATGCCTTGAGGCAGTATGGTACGAGAGCGCCTCGTATCTATTGTGCCACGCAAATCCAGGTTCCTCATAAGCAAAATAACTCTTCATTTTTACAACTCCTCTCAATCTACTTTTAGCTTTTTAACGATATGATTCTGCAAATTTTAATAAAGGAAATAACATAAAAACGCTCGTGATCTTATCGCATCCTAATTTCGCCGCCTCGCGCGTGAATAAAGCCCTATCGCAGGTCGCAAAGGGCGCTGCCGGCGTAGAGGTGCGTCATTTGGAGGGACTTTACGGCACCGATACTGCGCGTATCGACGCTCGCACAGAGCAAGACGCGTTATTGGGCGCTGAGCGCATCGTATTTTTGTACCCGATGTACTGGCTAAACGTGCCGCCTATGCTAAAAGCCTATATCGACATCGTCTTTTCGCACGAGCTGGTGGGTTCCGGCGCGCTTAGGGGCAAGGTCCTGCAGCTCGCGCTAAGCGCTAGTACGCCGCTTAGCGAATACTCCAAACAGGGCGCGATCGGCTATAGCATGGATGAAATTTTAACGCCGCTTAAGATCGCGGCAAACTACTGCGGGATGGAGTTTACCGTGCCGTTTATCAGCGGCGGATTTGAGCCGGGCGAGTTTGGCGACGATGCCGTAGAGACCGCGGCCGCACGCTTCGGCAAACTTTTACGAGGCGAACTAAGCCCCGGCGAGTATCAATTTTAGCAAAGCAAATGCCCGCTATCTGCGGTTAAGAGCTGAAATTTTACGAGGGCGAATTTTAGCCGCGAAACTGCCGCTTTTAACGAGCCGATCGACAAAAGCTCAAAAAACGCTCGGATTTAGGGCAAGGCGAGCGGTTTGACGATCTATCCGTGCTGCTATCTATCGGCGGGCGCGGTTAGCGCGTGTCGCTTTGATCCGGATCGGCTCACTCTCGGTGCGGACATCTGCGCGAGGATCGATCGCTACTGCGCAAAGCGACGGCGCATCGCGAGCGCGCAAAATATGAAAGCACATTACTATAAGCGAGCGAGCGGGGCAAGAGCGAGTTTGCGTTTCATAAATATCTCGCGTGAGTGGGCTTGCGTACTGCATGTATGCAAAGCCTGCGCAAAATTCGCACTGCGGTAAAATAGGGTAAGACCGCTCTTGGTGTGATTGGGGCTGGATGTCGCGCGGGGTGCATCTGCGCGCATGAGAGAAAAGACCGCTTATAGCGTTATTTGAGCTGCTACGAAATTTGATTTATCAAAAAAGATTTTTGAAGAAGGAGCAGAATTTATAAAATTTCGCTCCTTTATTTTGTGATGTTTAAAGCGTGCACATCGTTCCGCACAATGCAGGATTATTTTACGCCGACGATGATTTGAGTAGCTTTTATGATCGCGGTTACTTCATCATCTTTTTTAAGCGCTAAATTTTTAACCGATTCGTTTGTGACGGTTGCGCTTAAATTCTCGCCGCCGGCGCTTCTGACGCTGATCTCGGCATTTACCGCACCCTCTTTAATAGCGGTGATTTTGCCCTTTATCTGGTTGGTCGCGCTTAAGCGTAGATCGTTCTCGCCTTTGGAGATGATGACATTTGGGGCTTTGAATAAAAATACCGCCTCTTTGCCGGCTTTTAAATCCAAAGTTTTTTCAGAATCAACCGTCACGGTTGCTTTTAGCACGTCGCCGCCTCTGGTTTTAGCTGTGATTAGCGAATTTACCGCACCTGTTTTTACGTCGCTGATTACGACGTGAAGCTGATTTCTAGCACTTATTGCCATAGTTTCTCCTTGTAAAAAATTACGAGCAATGTTAGCGGCAAATTCTTAAATGAAATTTAAAAATGCTGCGTGTAAGAAATTAATTTGATTTGTTGCGAATTTATATTAAGCCCACTTTTTAAATTCCTAGCTTGCATTATTAAAAGTAGCGTTAAAAAATAGATGAAATTCTAAATTTGCATATATTAAATCGAGTTATTTTCCTTGAAATTTTATTTGCTTTTTATAAAATTTTGCGTTTTTTAGAGCTCTGACGCAAAATTTAGCGTTTGTTTTGCGCATCTGCGAAGTGTACATCCGGATAGAAAATTTATCTCAAATCGCGCCCGATAAGGCTTTAAGAGCGCTCCGCTTACGCCTGTTCGCTGAATTTTACGCCTCGCGCATCGGTTTTACGAGTGGATTGGTGAGTGAGGCGGTTTTACATTTGCTTTAAAATACAGCTAGCGGTGCGCTTTGAGCGCAAAATTTCAGTGCACCTTACTTTGCAGAAAATCACGCAGAATCATCGCGTGGTTGCAGTGCTCGTCTTTCGCAGCGTATAGCAACGTGACGACCGGCTCGTTTTTAACCTTTTTCAAAAATTCGGCCACGGCGGGATTTTGCTCAAGCTCAGCTAGGTAAAGCTCCTTAAAATGGGCGAAATTCTCAGGCTTATGCGCGAAAAGCTTGCGTATTTCGGTGCTCGGCGTTATCTCTTTCGCCCACATATCGATCGGCAGCGCCTCTTTTTTCACGCCGCGCGGCCAAAGCCTGTCGCAAAGCACCAAAAATCCGTCGTTCTCGTTTAATTTCTCATAAACGCGCTTGATCTTAAATTTTGTCAAATTCCACTCCTTTAAATTTTTATCAATCCTTGATGAAATAATCGCCGTCGAAGCTTACGAGCGAGTATTTGCGCTCGCTCCCAAGCGCTTCTACGAGCTCAGGCACGCTAAGGAACGTGAGGCTGTCGGCGCCTATAAATTTGCAAATTTCATCCGTGCTCATATTTGCGGCGATCAGCTCGCGCACGCTCGGCGTATCGATGCCGTAGCGCTCGGGATACTTCAGCTCCGGGCTTGCGATGCACATATGCACACGCGCCGCGCCCGCATGGCGCAGAAGCTCGACGATCTTTTTGCTCGTGGTACCGCGTACGATGCTATCGTCCACGACGACGACGCTTTTGCCGTGCAGTGCCGCGCCGATCGGATTTAGCTTGAGTTTGACCTTCAAATTTCGCACCTCTTGCGTCGGCTCGATGAAGGTGCGGCCGATGTAGTGGTTGCGCACGATCGCCATCTCGAAGGGCAGCTTGCTCTCTTGCGCGAAACCCAGCGCCGCCGGCACGCCGCTATCGGGTACGGGCACGACGAAATTGGCCTTTAACTCTTTACATTTTCGCGCGAGCGCAGCGCCCAGTTTTTTTCTGACCTCATATACGTTTTTACCCTCTACGACGCTGTCTGGGCGCGCGAAGTAGATGTATTCAAACGCGCAAATTCTAGCCTCCGCGGCTTTTAAAATTTCAAGCGAGCTGAATTCATCCTTGCCCTCTTCGAAAATTACCATCTCGCCAGGCTTTACGTCGCGGACGAACTCAGCCCCTACGAGATCAAACGCGCAGGTTTCGCTTGCAACGATGTAGCCGCCATCTTTGAGCCTGCCGATGCTGAGCGGACGCACACCGTAGCGATCGCGCACGGCAAACATCTTCGAACGGCTCAGGATCAGAAGCGAGTACGCGCCCACGCACTGATTCAGCGCCTCGATGATGCGGTCTTTTAGATGCTCCTGCTTACAGCGCGAGATGAGGTGCAGGATGTTTTCGGTATCCATGTTGGATTGAAAGATCGCCCCCTCGCTTACGAGCTTGCGGCGGATTTCGTCTTTATTGATCAAATTTCCGTTATGAACGATCGAGATCTCCCCAAGAGCGTAGTTGCCCGCAACGGGCTGCGCGTCCTTTAGGCTATCTGCGCCCGCGGTGCCGTAGCGGTTGTGGCCGATCGCGATGTTGCCTTTTAAAATTTCAAAACTTGCGGGGCTAAAAACCTCCGTCACGAGCCCCGTGGCTTTGATAGTTTTGATATGATGGTTGAAGCTCGAGCTGATGCCGCTTGCCTCCTGACCGCGGTGCTGCATGGCAAAAAGCCCGTAATACGCGGTTTTAGCCGCACCTTCAGAATTTATGACTCCCACGATTGCGCACATTTTCTAACCTCTTAAATTTTATTTTTTAGAAATTTATCTATATTTTGTTTTATACTCGGCAGGTAGTCGCTAATTACGCTTTGAACGATGGCTAAATTTAATCCTTCGTAATCGTGCGCCGAAGCGTTTCTGATCCCGCGAAATCCTGCTATATCGCTTGGTGCGAATATACTTAGAATTTCTATATCGCCGCTATCTTGAATTTTTTGCAGTTGCTCGTTGCAAGAGATTAGATGCATTATTATCGCGGATCGGTCGCGAAGTTCGTCAGCAAGAGCTTTTTCAACACCGATTTTGCAGATTTGTTGTATCACGTCTATCTTTTTGCAGATCAACTCAAGCCTTTGCAAATTCCTCTTATTATACATAGATAGCTCCTTCTAGTAGCTTTAGCTTCTTTTCATCGCTCATCGATGCAGTATCGCATAGATCTACCGAAATTTTAAATTTATTAGCGATTCGTCCTCTTAGCTCGTCTAAATATATAAACGCTCGCATACCGCCGCCAAGACGAGCGATTGTTTGCTCGCTACTTTCGATTGCCACATCGATATCCGAGGCGATATTCGCTCCATCTTTGGCGTAGCTGCCGAATAATCCGACTTTGTAAATTCCAAAGCTTTCAAGCTCCGGCTTTAGCTCGCGCAAAAAATTTAAAATTTCATCTTTTGTAGGCATCTTTTCCTCTTAAATTTAGCCGCAAAGGCCTAGATTCCTAAGCAGTCGTCGATATCGTAAAGCCCGCTATTTTGCGATGCTAGCCATACCGCTGCCTTTATCGCGCCTCTGGCAAAGGTCGCGCGCGAAGTTGCCGTATGATTTAGCTCGATAAATTCGCCATCTCCGTAAAATCCCACGGTGTGGCGCCCGACTATATCGCCTCCGCGCAGCGACATCACGGCGATTTCGTCCTTGCCGCGCTCACCGATGAGCCCGTCGCGACCGCTTACGCGCACGTCTTTTAAGCTTAGCTCGCGCGCGCTCGCGGCGCTTTCCGCAAGGCTCATCGCCGTGCCGCTCGGGGCGTCTTTTTTGTGGCGGTGGTGCATCTCTAAAATTTCGCAGTCAAAATCATGCAAGCTCCTGCTAGCAAGCGCCACGAGCTTGTTTAGCACCGCGACGCCCAGGCTCATATTCGTAGCGTGCAGCACGGGCATATTTGCGCCGCACTCGCGCAGTAGCCGCTCGCCCTCTTCGCCCAGAGCCGTCGTGCCGATGCAAAGCGGCTTTGGGTGCGAAAGCGCAAATTTCATTAAGCTTATCGCGCCGTCTCGGATCGTAAAATCTATCACGACGTCGCAGCCGCTAAAAAGCTCGTCGTAGCTGCTCGTTACGGCGCAGCTCGGCGTATAATCAAGCGGAGCGATCGTGTAGATCACGCTTGCTCGCGCCTGATCGAAATTTTTCAGGCATTCGTAGATCATCGTGCCCATTCTGCCGCTTCCGCCGTGAATTCCTATATTTATCATCGCTCATCCTTTAAATTTAGTCCGCTTAGTATAGCCAAATTTTGCTTACGCTATTTTTCAAGACCCAGGTTTAGCGGGATGAAGCTGTTTTGTTTAAGCTCCGCTTCGCTTGGTTTTTTGATCTCTATGCGAGAGGCGCTTACGCCGCGCTGCACGAGTGCCGCTTGCACGGCGGCCGCCCTGGCAAGGGCTAGCTCATCAAGACGCGAACGGGTAAATTTCTGCGCCCCTATCAGCTCCTCCATCGCCTCATCGCCGCCGGATTTGATGCCGTATTTGATCTTAAGCGCCGCTATGGCTTCATCCGTGGAGAGGCCTTGTTTATTGGACATCAGCGTGAGGGTATTTTGCAGAGAGCGCCTTTTAAACTCGTGAGTATCGAGTTTTTCGTTATACGCAGAGTTTAGGATGATCTTGAGTTCGGGCTTGGCTTTTGCGACCTTAGCTAAATCATCTATTTTAGAGTTTTCGCTAATTAAAATTTCGCTGCTCGCCGCCTCAAAATCGATACTTTCCAGCTTTTTCGTATCTACGCCCGCGATCTTTCCCATAAATCTAAACGGGCTTAACACGATGTCCGAGAGCAGCTTTTTGATCGCGCCCCAAACGAGCGCGCCGTAGCTAAATTTCGGATCATTCATCGCGCCGCTTAAAGGCAGGCTAATATCAATCTGATCATCGCCGTCCTTTAGGATCGATACCGCTAGACCGATCGGAAGGCTCAGCGCATCCTTGCTCTGCACCTCTTTGCCGAGCTCGAAGCGGTCTAAATTTAGATCATTGCTTGCGTTTAGCTTGCCATCGTCGATTTTGTAGGCAAGTTTTAAATTTAACTTGCCGCCCGCGATTTCATTGCCGATATATTTGGCGGTATAGGGCGATGCGGGCACAAGTGGGATCTCCTTTAAAACGACGTTTATATCGCTTTTGCGTTTAAAATCCAGCGGATAGGCGCGCGCCGTGATGCTCGCTAGCCCGCTTCCGCTTACGAGCGAGCTAAGCTTGATATCCGCCGCTCGCTTCGGGCTGATCTCGCTGATGCTTGCTTTCATATCGCTGATGCGCAGTTTAAAGGGCGTTGCTAGACTCTCATCGGTGAAATTTAAACTTCCGCCGCTAAGCGAGATATTTTTTACGCTCCACGCAAAGTTTGCCCCGTTTTTTGCGGATCTGCTAGGCGCAGCTTCGGCAGGCTTTGCGGCCTGTTTTGCCTGCGCGGCGGGCTTTATCAGCGAGAGCAAATTTAAACGCCTATCTTTATTTAGCGAGATATTTGCCGCGGGCGAGCCAAGAGCGATCTTATTTAGTGTGAGAGAGCTTGGGCTTAGCGCGATTTGCGCGACATTCAGCGACGCAAGGGAGAAAATTTTATCCCTGCCCGAGCTTAACGCCAAGCCTTTTCCGGATAGCCCCGCTTCGAGCGAGAATGTGTTTGAAAGCTTCAGCTGCCCTTGCGTAGCGAGCTCGCCCGCGATGGAGCCTGCGATAAATTCCGCCATATATTTGTTAAAAACGCTCAAGTTCGGCGCATTTAGGCTGAAGCTCATGCCAGCGTTAAGCGGCGCGATGCTAGCCTTGCCGTCCGCGTTAGCGGTGATTTCGCCCGTGATAAGGCTTGCTTTGATACTGAAGGGCTCGGCGAAATTTGAGCTTAGCCCGCTTAGCGTGGCGCTGAAATCTTTGATCTCGTGCACGTTGTTTTTAACGATAAAGCTCTCGCTGATCTTAGCCTTTGCGCCCGTTATGGAGGCCTCGCCGATCTTAAATTTTAAAGCGGGGCTTTTGGAGGGCTTTTTAGAATCTAAATTTGCACCGCTTGCCGTAGAATTTGCATCCACTTGGTTTGCGGCGTTAGAGCTCGCCGTTTTTTTGGGGCTCGCAGGATTTTTAGAGATCGCGCTTAAAATCGCCAGATCGTTTATGCTTTTGGCGCCGCCCGCGCCCACTTCCGAGTTGAAAAACGGCTCGTTTAGCAAAATTTTATCCACGCCCAGATCGAGATCCGCGACGTTAAATTTCACCCCCTGCACGCCGAAGCTTTCAAATCCGCTAAAAATTCCGTTTTTGTTTGCGATTTTGGAGTTTGAAATTTTAGCAAACTTCAGACTTGCGCCGTTTTGCGCACCCTCTTTGTCGTAGCTAAACGCGCCCAGCTCGGTTGCGGCGACCGAAATTTTATCGCTGCGCGCTAACGTAATCTGCGTATCTGCGATATTAAAGGCGCCAAAGCCCGTATGAAGGGCTGTATCGTTACTTTCGGCGTTAAATTTTAAGAAATTTTCCGTGATTTTAGTGTCGTTTGAAACGACCGAAATTAGCGGGTTTGCAAAGCTTGAGCGGTTTAGATCTACGCTTTTTACGGCGGAGTTTAGCCGCAAGTTCGCGCCCGTTTTATTAAAATCCAGCGCAAAATCCGCGACCTGCGCCCCCTCAAAGCCCGTGGAAATTTTAGTTTCGTTCATATCGTATTTCGCGTCCGAAAATAGCACCTGCGGGATCGCTACTGCGCCTGAAATTTCATCCGAAACGTCCGTATTTAGGCTAAAGCTCGGGATTTTTAGCGAACCAAGCGAAATTAAGCTTTGATCTTGCAAAATTTCTAAGCTCTCAAGCTCGAGCTTTGAGTTTTCAAGCGCAAATTTTATATTTTCATCAAGGCTCAATCGGTAATTCAGCGTAGCGGAAAGAAAGCCGTTCTTAAGCCGCACACCGCTAGGATCGAGGTATGATAGCCAAAACGGATCGATTTTCAGCCGTTTAAGATCTATTTTGCCGTGCAAGCGCAGAGGCGCCAGGTCGATGGCTCCATCGAAGCTCAGCGCGTCGTATGTGCGCGAAACGGCGCTTAAATCGTGCTCGCCGATCGTTTCGTCCTTTAAATTTAGTCCGTTGATCTCATAATTTAGCTCGGTCGAGATGAGCGAAAACGGCCTTTTTAGGGAGTTATCGACGTAGCCCAGAGAGCCGCGCTCGATCTTAAAATTATTCAGCGTGACGTTGAAGCTGGAGTTTTCATCCTTGTTTTCGCTCTTTTGCTCCGAAAGTAGCGGCTCGAAATTGAAAGTGCCGTTTTGCTCGCGCTCGACGTGAAATTTAGGCGATTTGAGATGCAAAATTTCTACCGCGAGAGTCTTTTTAAAAAGCTTTGAAAAACCGATTTTTAAATTTATCTCATCGGCGCTAAACAGCGGTTCAAAGGTGCTAAGCTCCGGCTTTGTGATGTTTAGCTCGTAGGTAAAGGGGTTAAATTTGGCATCCTGCACGCTAAAGCTCGCTCTGCCTTCTAAAATTTTAGGCAGCGCCTTTTCGATGAAAAGTGGCACGCCGAAAAAGCCCGCAAGCACGTAAAACAGCGCAAACCCACCTACGCCGAAGGCAAACTTACGCCAGTGTTTTATAAAAAAATTTTTCATTTTTCCGCTCATTAATTTTGATAGCGTAAAATTATATCCAAAAATTTCGTGCAAAGGGTTAAAATTTGCTGGTTCACATCTGCTGCTCGGTCGATTGCGATTATTTTTTGCGCCGCTTAAAAAAGCTGACGCAAGAGCCGCTAATAGGCTATTTCTACGATCCAAACATCCATCCTTACGGCGAATACGTTCTTAGAATGCACGATGCAAAGCGGGTTTGCGAAAATTTGGGGATTAAATTTATCCCAGGCGAGTACGATTTTCAGGGCTGGTTACAGGGTGCGCGCGGGCTTGAAAACGAGCCCGAAAAGGGCGCGCGCTGCGAGTTTTGCTTTGATTTTCGCATGCAAAAAACGGCCGAGCTCGCGCTAAGCCTAGGCGAGCGCAAAATCACTACGACGCTTCTAATGAGCCCCAAAAAATCGCACTCTCAACTTTGCGCCTCGCTACAGCGCATCTGCGAGCGCTGCGGACTGGAGTTTATCGCGCCCGATTTTCGCAAAAACGGCGGCACGAACGAGCAGTTTGCGCTTGCGAAAAAAGACGCGCTGTATCATCAAAACTACTGCGGCTGCATCTATGCGCTTGCGGCACAGCGGAATGATCAGCGAAAGACCGAGCGGGATTTCGGCGGAAGTTTGACGGCGGATTTGAGGCGAAATTTAGCCTGCGATGCCGAAATTTACGAGCTAATGTCGCCGATCGATCGGCAAATCCTGCCCGCTTCGGTAGAGGAGAAATTGAAATTTTACAAAAAGCTTTGCTCGCTCGAAAAAAATGGAGTGAAATTTAGCGTGCTGCGCGATCGGTTTTTAAACTACCGCCTGCTGCGCGCATGGATTAAATTTGACGGCGAGATCGTGCCTTCGTTTGTGCTATTCGGCTCGCATTTTACGCGTGAAGACGTAAAATTTAGCATGGAGCAAGAGTGTGAAATTTTTTGCAGCGATAAGGAGGAGATTAAAATTTTAAGTCTGGCAAAATTTAACGAAATTTCAAGATCAAATTTCAAAAGCGTATCTGAGATGCTAAAAAATCCGCCGAGTCTCGCGCGCCAAAATAAAACTCGCGCCGCCCTGTGCGCTGCGGGCTCGCTCTCGCCGATCATCGTCACGGACGAGATAAGAGCCGCCAAAGTTCAAATTTACGGGCTCTCGCGCATATTTTTAGACGTTAGGGAAATTTTAGTAAGAATTTGATAAGATTGCAAGATTTTTAAATAAAGGCAGATAATGATAGACATAAACGAAATTCTCTCCATCCTACCTCATCGTTTTCCGTTTTTGCTGATAGATCGCGTCGAAGAGCTCAGCATAGGCGAAAGCATCAAGGCCTATAAAAATGTAACCTACAACGAGCAGATCTTTCAGGGCCACTTCCCGGGGCACCCGATCTATCCGGGCGTAATGATTATCGAGGGCTTAGCGCAGGCAGGCGGCGTGCTGGCGTTTAAGAGCATGGAGAAAGACGGCGTCGATCTAAGCGACAAGGTCGTGTATTTTATGAGTATCGACAACGCTAAATTTAGAAACCCGGTTCGCCCAGGCGACAAGCTTGAGTATCGCATCAGCGTAATCAAACACCGCGGACGCATCTGGGTGCTAAAGGGCGAAGCCTACATCAACGACGGCGCCACATTGGCCGCGCAGGCGGAACTTCAAGCGATGATAATGGATAAATGATGGCTAAAGTTCACCACACGGCGATCATCGAGGATGGCGCCCAGATCGGAGCCGAAGTAACGATCGAGCCGTATGCTTTCGTAAGCTCGCAGGCCAAAATTGGCGACGGCTGCACGATCAAGCAGGGCGCGCGCATCATCGGAGATACTCAAATCGGCGAGAACTCTAAAATTTTTTCATACGCTATCGTGGGTGAAATTCCGCAGGATATGAGCTTTGAAGATGGCGAGCGCACGGGGCTAATCATCGGCAAAAACGCTACGATTCACGAGTTTTGCACGATCAGCTCGGGCTCGCATAAGGGCGACGGATTTACGCGCATCGGCGATAATCTCTTTATGATGGCGTATTGCCACATCGCTCACGATTGCGTGCTGGGCAGCAACATAATCCTAGCCAATAACGCCACGCTCGCAGGCCACGTCGTAATGGGCGATTATGCCGTTATCGGTGGACTTACCCCCGTGCATCAGTTCGTCCAAATCGGCGAGAGCTGCATGATCGCAGGGGCTAGCGCGCTTAGTCAGGACGTGGTGCCGTTTTGCCTAGCCGAGGGAAATCGCGCCTATATCCGCGGGCTAAATTTAACGGGCATCCGCCGCCGCTTCGATAAAGAGACGGTCGAGACGATAAATCGGGCGTATAAATTTTTATTCAACCAGGGTGGGGGCTTAAAGGAGCAGGCGCAAATTTTATTAAACGAAACGAGCGATCAAAACGTGCGCAAGATGTGCGAGTTTATAATCAACACAAAACGCGGAATTCCGCTAGATAAAGGTAAAATTTAATGGCAAATAAGTGCAGTTTTTGCGGTGAGACGGGCGCGGACGGGCGTCGTATATATCCTAACGACGACGGTACGGCGGCTATCTGCAGCTATTGTATCGATATGGCATATGCCGCTATACACGGCAGCGAGGGCCAAAATGAGGCGGTACAAAATCAAAATAAAGAGATCGATTTCGAGGCTATCAAGCCAAAGGCGCTGATGGAGGTTCTCAACCGCTACGTCATCGGCCAGGAGCGCGCTAAGAAAATTTTTAGCGTCGGCGTTTACAACCACTATAAAAGAATTTTCAGGCAGACCGACGCGAAGGGCGACGATACCGAAATTTCAAAATCAAATATCTTGCTTATCGGGCCTACCGGCAGCGGTAAGACGCTTATGGCGCAGACCTTGGCGAAATTTTTGGACGTGCCGATCGCCATTAGCGACGCTACGAGCCTAACGGAAGCGGGCTACGTCGGCGAGGACGTAGAAAACATCCTCACCCGCCTTTTGCAGGCTGCGGACGGCGACGTAGAGAAGGCGCAGCGCGGTATCGTATTCGTAGACGAGATCGATAAGATCGCGCGAATGAGCGAAAATCGCAGCATCACGCGCGACGTAAGCGGCGAAGGTGTGCAGCAAGCGCTGCTTAAGATCATCGAAGGAAGCGTCGTAAATATCCCTCCAAAGGGCGGTCGCAAGCATCCAAATCAGGACTTCATCCAGATCGATACTACTAATATCCTATTCGTCTGCGGCGGCGCGTTCGACGGGCTAAACGAGATCATCAACCGCCGCATCGGGCAGAACGTGTTAGGGTTTAACCAAACCAAGCGCAGCAAAAAAGAGAGCCTGAATTTGCTAAACATGGTCGAGGCCGACGATCTGGTGCATTACGGCATAATCCCCGAGCTCATCGGGCGATTGCACGTAGTGGCTACGCTAAATGAGATTGACGAAAAGGCGATGGTTAGAATTTTAACCGAGCCGAAAAACGCGATCTTAAAGCAATATCAAAAGCTCTTTGCGATAGACGGCGCAAATTTAAAATTTGACGACGACGCGCTAAGGGAGGTCGCGAGCCTTGCGATCAAGCGCAAAACCGGTGCGCGCGGACTTCGCAGCATAATCGAGGAGATCATGATCGATATTATGTTTGATCTGCCTGAGCTTAAAGGCTATGATGTCATCATCTCGAAAGAGGTCGTAGACGGCGTCTCCAAGCCGATACTTGTAAAACAAAATTTAACTGCATAAAGGGGATAAATGTTACTTGATTCGATTCTAGGATTATTTTCTAGGGATATGGGTATTGATCTAGGCACGGCAAACACGCTTGTGCTGCTAAAAGATAAAGGCATCATCATCAACGAGCCGAGCGTCGTCGCGGTGCAAAACGAGCGCTACGGCAAGCAAAGGATCATCGCCGTGGGCGCCGAGGCTAAAGAGATGCTAGGACGCACTCCTGGCGATATCGAGGCGGTGCGCCCGATGAAGGACGGCGTTATCGCGGATTTTGATATGACGGAGAAGATGATTAGGTATTTTATCGAAAAGACCCACAAGCGCCGCTTTTTCGTAAGTCCGCGCATCATCATCTCGGTTCCTTACGGGCTAACTCAGGTCGAGCGCAAAGCCGTGCGCGAAAGCGCGATGATAGCGGGTGCGCGCGAAGTTTATCTAATCGAAGAGCCGATGGCTGCGGCGATCGGTGCGGGGCTTCCGGTAAATGAAGCGCGCGGCTCACTGGTCGTAGATATCGGCGGCGGTACCACCGAGATCGGCGTCATCTCTTTAGGCGGTATCATCAGCGCCAAATCCGTCCGCGTCGCGGGCGATAAGATCGACGCGAGCATCGTTAATTACGTCAAAGAAAAATATAGTCTGCTTATCTCGGAGCGCGCGGCTGAGGAGATTAAGATCAAGATCGGCACGGCGGTGCAACAGCAAAAAGATCTTACATACACGGTCAAAGGAAAAGACCAGATCAGCGGGCTTTTAAGCTCGGTCGATCTTACGAGCGAGGACGTTAGAGAGGCGATCAAAGACTCGATCAGAGAGATTGCAGACGCGCTGAAATTTGTCCTTGAGAGCATTCAGCCAGAAGTCGCCGCCGACATCGTCGAAAACGGCGTCGTGCTAACGGGCGGCGGCGCGCTCATTCGCGGATTGGATAAGTATCTAAGCGACACCGTAAAACTTCCGGTTTTTGTCGCGGATGAGCCGCTGCTGTGCGTCGCAAACGGCACGGGAAAAGCCCTAGAAGAGATCAAATCGCTAAAACAAGCGGCAAATGACTAATCTCAAACTCCTCCTCGTCGCGGTTTTGCTGGTAGCCGTTTCGCTAACGTTCGGCTCGTATATCCACGGCAAATTTATCGGATTTGCAGGAGGAATTTTAGAGGTTTATTACGGCGTGAGCGATCGGGTAAAAAGCGCTGTGAACGAGCATTTTAACCAGGCAGAGACGATCAAAGCTCTACGAGAAGAAAATGCCGAGCTAAAAAAATCGGCGATGCTGCTTAGTACGTTCGCGGGCGAGCTCAATAAAATTTTGATCGATAAAAATAGCTCCATTTATGAGCCCAAAGTCCAGCTCGTAAAGGCGTTGAGCTACGCGAATCTAAACGACTACAACAAATTCTTTGTAAATTTTGAAAATTTTAACCCAAACAAAATTTACGGCCTCATCAGCGAGGGCAAGACCGCAGGAATTTTAGTAAATAAAGACGGGCGCCCGCTTGCGATCTTACAGCGCGACGAAAAGAGCAACTTCTCCGTTTTCATAGGAGATGCTCAAATTCCTGGCGTCGCAGGCGGCGAAAATAACGAGCTCGTAGTTAGATACATCCCGCAATGGCTCGATCCTAAGGTAGGTGATGAGGTACTTACAAGCGGCAAGGACGGGATTTTTTTTGCCGGCGTGCCGGTAGGGAAGGTTAAAGAAATTCAAAATGGGAAGCTATACAAAAGCGTCGTCGTAGAGCCCTATGTGGGCTCCGAGATGCCGGCGTTTTTGTATGTCGTTACAAAGGAAAATTGATGCCCAAAAGAGATGATATTAAGACGATTTTACTGATCGGCAGCGGTCCGATCGTAATCGGTCAGGCGTGCGAGTTCGATTACAGCGGCACGCAGGCTGCCAAGACGCTAAAGAGCCTCGGATACCGCGTAGTGCTAATAAACTCTAACCCCGCTACTATTATGACCGATCCCGATTTTGCCGACGCTACCTATATCGAGCCGATCACCAAAGAGAGCATTTTGCGTATCATAAAGCGCGAGGGCGTCGATGCGATCCTGCCTACGATGGGCGGACAGGTCGCGCTAAACGTCGCGATGCAGGCTTACGAAAGCGGCGAGCTAGCGGGGATAAAATTTCTAGGCGCCAAGCCTGAAGCGATAAAAAAGGGCGAGGATAGGGTGAAATTTAAAGAGGCGATGATTAAGATCGGAATGGATCTGCCCAAATCCAAATACGCCTACAATATCGAAGAGGCGATGGCTGCTGCAAATGAGATCGGCTTTCCGCTCATTATCCGCGCTAGCTACACCCTGGGCGGAGCTGGTAGCGGCGTAGCGTACAATATCGACGAGTTTAAAGAGGTCGCGCAAAATGGGCTAGACGTGAGCCCGATAAATGAAATTTTGATCGAAGAGAGCCTGCTTGGATGGAAAGAGTTCGAAATGGAGGTGATCCGCGATCATAAGGACAACTGCATCATCGTCTGCTCGATCGAAAATTTCGACCCGATGGGGGTGCATACGGGCGATAGCATCACGGTTGCGCCCGCCCTGACGCTTACCGATAAAGAGTATCAAAGGATGCGCGACGCGAGTTTTAAAATTTTACGCGAGATCGGCGTGGATACGGGCGGCAGTAACGTGCAGTTTGCGGTAAATCCGCAAACGGGGCGGATGATCGTCATCGAGATGAACCCGCGCGTAAGCCGCAGTTCGGCGCTTGCGTCCAAAGCCACGGGCTATCCGATCGCCAAGGTCGCTACGATGCTGGCGGTAGGCTTTAGCCTGGATGAGATCAAAAACGACATCACCGGCACGCCCGCGAGCTTTGAGCCGGTGATCGATTATATCGTGACTAAAATTCCGCGCTTTGCGTTTGAAAAATTCCCCGGCGCAAACCCGTATCTAGGTACTGCGATGAAGAGTATCGGCGAGGTGATGGCGATCGGGCGCAGCTTTAAAGAGAGCATTCAAAAGGCGCTGTGCTCGCTGGAGAAGGGCTACTTCGGCTTCGTGGAGCTAAATTTAAGCGAAAAGGATCTCATCTTCGGGCTTCGCAACGCGCAGCAAGATAGAATTTTATATATCGCTCAGGGCTTTAGAGCGGGTATGAGCGTGGATCAAATTTACGAGCTTAGCAAGATCGATCGCTGGTTTTTGAGCCAGATCGAGCAGATCGTAAAATTTGAAGAGCGCATCGATATGGAGATCATCAACGACGCGGCGCTTCTAAGACAGGCCAAGAGCTGGGGCTTTAGCGATAAGATGATCGCAAATTTGATCAACAAAAAGGACAATCTGGGTCTTACGCAAAACGACATCCATTTTGCCTGCGCCAGACAGGGCATAGGTCTTGAATACAACGAAGTAGATACCTGTGCGGGCGAGTTTGCGGCGCTTACTCCGTATCTGTACTCCAGTACCAACATAACGCCCGCCATCGCAAGCCGTAAAATTTCAAAAGATAATAAAAAGGTCCTCATCATCGGCGGCGGTCCGAACCGCATCGGGCAGGGCATCGAGTTTGACTACTGCTGCGTGCACGCTAGCTACGCTCTGCGCAATATGGGGATTGCTACGATAATGTATAACTGCAACCCAGAAACCGTCAGCACGGACTACGACACGAGCGATATTTTATACTTCGAGCCGATCGATTTTGAGCACGTTAGAGCGGTCATCGAGGCCGAGAACCCCGACGGCGTGATCGTGCATTTCGGAGGTCAAACGCCGTTAAAGCTCGCCAAGCGCTTAAGTACCGTGGGGGCCAAGATCATCGGCACGAGCGCGCGCACGATAGACGTAGCGGAGGATCGCAAAAAATTTAGCGAGTTTATCGCAAGCATCGGCGTTAAGCAGCCGAAAAACGATACCGCCATAAGCGAAGCCGAAGCAATCGAAAAGGCCGCAGCGATCGGATATCCCGTACTCGTGCGCCCTAGCTACGTGCTAGGCGGTCGCGCGATGCGGCGCGTGCATAGCGAAGCCGAGCTTAGGCAGTATATGAGCGAAGCCATGAGCGTGAGCCACCACTCTCCCGTGCTGATAGATAAATTTTTACTTGACGCGACCGAGCTTGACGTCGATGCGATCTGCGACGGGCGCGACGTATATATCGGCGCGATAATGGAGCATATCGAAGAGGCGGGCATCCACAGCGGCGATAGCGCGAGCATCCTGCCGCCGCTTAGCCTAAGCGCGGAGATTATCGATCTGGTAAGCCGCCAAACTAAAGAGATCGCGCTAAATCTCGGCGTCGTGGGGCTTATGAATATTCAATTCGCGATTTTTGAAAACGAGCTTTACATCATCGAGGTAAATCCGCGCGCGAGCCGCACCGTGCCGTTTGTGAGCAAGGCGAGCGGAATTCCGATGGCTAAGGTCGCTACCCGCGTAATGTGGCAAGGGGGTCTGCGCGAGGCTTTGAAATTTTACGACGAGTTCGGCGTGCTGATCGAAGAGAAGGGAATTTTAAAGCCGCGTATTAAAAATCATATCTGCGTCAAAGAGAGCGTCTTTCCTTTCAACAAGCTTGCGGGCGCGGATCTGATCCTGGGGCCTGAGATGAAAAGCACCGGCGAGGTGATGGGTATCGGCGAGAGCTTCGCCAAAAGCTTTGCTAAATCGCAAATCGGCGCGAACAACGCGCTTCCAAGCGGCGGCAAGGTATTTTTGTCGCTCGCAGATCACGACAAGCTGCGAGCTGTGGAGCTTGCACGCGCACTTACGGGTGCGGGCTTTAGTATCGCGGCTACGAGCGGCACTCACAAGCTACTGGGCGAAAACGGCGTGGAGTGCGAGTTTGTCTATAAAATCAGCGAGGGCCGCCCAAATATCGAGGATAAGCTCAAAAATGGCGAAATTTCGCTCGTCATCAACACTAGCGATAGCAAATCAAGCTCCACCGATGCCGCGAAGATCCGCCAGAGCGTGCTGCGCTTTAGACTGCCGTATTTTACGACGATGAAGGCGGCGATCGCGGCTACGCGCTCAATCTGCTCGATAAAGGATCAATCCGCGCTTGAAGTTAAAACGTTACAGGAGTATCTAAGCGGCAGATAGCACGAGCAGCCTTCCGCCGGCACCATACCGCGATGAGATTTTAAAATTTTAACTTACTTTTAGGCGATACGGTTAAATGGAACGCGAGTAAATTTAACGCGTAGGATCATTAAGAAATTTAGGCATGGCGAATCGTGGTAATACAATAGCGCTTTTTATTCTTTGAAAGAGCTTTTGATTTGCTGGACGAATATAAAAATATAACAGATATTCATACATGTAAAAACCTAAAGTTTTTATGGCTTGATAATGGCAAAGACGCTGCTATCGATAGCTGCGAAAAGTTAATCTTTCGAGAAATGCCGCAATTCAAGCATTTAACAGGGAGTTGCAGATAAAGATACGGCAAAAAAGCTTTTGTAAATAAAAATCGCCGAAGATTAAAATTTTTGTATTAATAATGCTTTTGAGGAAAGGCGCAGTGAGATACTATAGAGTAAGCGGTGTTGATAACAATGCCTATTTTTACGGCGACAATAAAGAGTTATTGAAATTTTGCTCTAAATGTAAATTGATCGTCAATCGCTATGAAGCGGCAATGGCGGCTGCGGAAACATTTGTGCTAAAAAAAGAGATGCGATTATTCTTCTTGCTGGGACGGAGAGACTGTCGTGTCGCAAAGATTTGTCGATATATACAATAAATACAGTTTAAGCGGATTATCATTTATCAAACTTCCGCGTTCAAAGAATTTTTATCTTCTGCAATGTCATATCGAGGTAAGATACGATTACGGCAATAACCCTAACTTGGTACGCCGCCAATTATGTACCGAGTGTGGGTAATATAGGGAAGTTTCGTGTGTTTTACCGATAAAGATACTTGACGAGGATTGGTTAAAGAACAATGCTTTTTATAAAACGGATTTAATTGTCGGCTGTGTCGTCGGGCGCTGGCCGTTACTGTTGGCAACGGACGATGTTCCGCACATATTTCAAGCGGAAAAGATAAAAGATATATATTTTAAACTATGCAATAAAGCGGATAATATTAAATTTTAAGCGGGCAAGCCCATTTTGTAGTAAAAATTTGCCCTAGCACTGCGGCATCCGCCTCAAAATAGTGATTTATCTCGCGCGTTTGCTCGCCGTCGCCCGCCAACTCGTAGTGGGTGAAGATCAATTTGTCATCGCGGAAGTCTATATCACAGATCGATGAGGCGATCTCACCGAGCGAGCCCGCTTTGGGTTCAAAGCCTGCAAGCGCAATCTCGGCGATAAATTCAAATTTGTCCGCATCAAAGAGGTAGTGGCGAAAGTAGCCGTCGTCGCGCACGAGCCAAATTTTTTCATTTATCGGCACGATACCTCCCAGCATAAACTCCCGCGTCTTGCCGTCTAGCGTGAGCTCGTCGGGAAAACGAAATTCACGCAGCGGCTTTAGTTTGGGATAGCTCACGATAGCAATCCGCCCCTCGTAAAAATTTAAAAGCACCGCTTCGCGCGGTAGGTTATTTTTCTGCTCGCGTGGTTGCTCGATTTTTTGCGCATTTTCGCGCTCGCTCTTCAAAGCACATTTTTGCTCGCGCTTTTTTTCGTCGTAGCATTTACTATCTAGCG
>NZ_CALIJF010000159.1 GCF_938018035.1 uncultured Campylobacter sp.
TTGGAGCGAAAACGTTAAAATTTCCATTTAGCGCAAGACGCTTTTTTAGATGCGACCCGATAAAACCGCTACCGCCCGTGATGAATAGATTCATCTGCTACTTAGCCTTTTTTCTAAGTCTTCTATACGCTGTTCATCCTCAGCTTTTATCCTTGCATAAAATCTTCTTTTTGACTTTAGCCACAACAGTTCAAATTTTAGTGCCGTATTGATTCCTTCGCGCGGATTGGCATTAATAGAGTCTATAGCAAAAACTACTTTGCGGGTTTCATATTTGTCTATTAAATTTTCTGCTTTTAGAGTCTTGATAAAATCAATAGATTTAGCCGTAATATTTCCGCCTATTGCAAATTTTAAACCTTTCGCTTTTACGGCGCGAGATACTCGCTGAACAGCATTTAAAATTTTCTCATTATCTACATCTTTTTTAGCCAAACCGCATGACTGCGCAAAATCGCTTCTACCGAATGTAATGCTTCTTAGTAGCGAAATTTTTTCTAATTTTAAAATTTCATCTATGTTTTCTACCGCAGTTTTTGTCTCGATATTTATAGCAAAATCTATATAATCTCGGTTGTCTGGATTTATCAAATTTTCTATAACTCCTAGATATTTATAAACAGCATACGGGGTTTCTACCATAGGCGCAATAAGGCCCTCTACGCCCAAAATGATACCATTATAAATATCCGTAACCGCCTCAGCTCCACCGATCTTTAAGATGATAGGCAAATCTGCTCGATTGGCAATATCTCGCAAACGCATCATCTCCTCCATACGACTTCCCTCGGCTTCAAACTCGGCCTTTAACTCAAATACGCCATATTCGTTTTTAAGCCTTTTAAGTACGTCTATCATCTCAAATTCATTTATATTCATACCTCTTCCTCCAATACGCTTAATATCATTTTAATATCGCCCATATACTTACTATTCCTCTCTACATATCCCCAATCGGGCTGTAATAACTTAAGTCCTTTTATGTGCTCACATTTTTTTAAATGCATTTCTGAATCATCTATAAAAATCCCGCTATCGCCATCTTTCAAAATTGAATTTATTATATTAGCTTTTGAATTAAATTTAGCAAATATATCTGCCCCCAATATATTATCGTTATTTATAAATTGAATATTAAATCTTTTGGCTAAATCCAATACAGTTTTACTATCTTTAGTAGTTACAATAAAAGTCTGCCGATTCAGTTTCATATTTGATAGCTCCAATAAAAACGGATATGGCCTATTCAAAGCCAACCAATTTTCATAGTTATTTGCTTTTAACTTTTTACGAGTCTCAAAAAAGTCTTTTTCAAATTTTTTTGCTTCATTGTTATAATCAAAAGCTAAAAGCTCTTTATTGTTATTAGTTATAGCTGTCATAACGAAATAATAATTCCATGCCGGACCCACATGAGGTCTAAATCTTAAAAATTCGGCATATTGCTTTTCATCAAATTTTTGCCTTAAAAAACTTGGCGTAGATCTACAAACCTCATAGGCTTCACGTACAGTATCAAAAAGGACGCCGTCAAAATCCAAAAATAAAAATCTCATATCAATCCAAAGGCTTTACTATCATATTTTTATAAAATTCATCTCGAGGTAAAAATGGAGCAAGATCTTCCAATGGTTTTGATATCATAGTCCCATCCCGAAGCTTCATAGATGCAACTTTTGGCCCTATGGCTTCATTAGGCGGCAGCATCACTTCGCAAAACACCGATCCCTCACATGATAAAATTTCATCTATTTTTGCATTGGCATCATCGTTATTTTTAATTTGAAATACTTTAAAGCCATAAATTTTAGCGAGCGCCTTCATATCCGGTATACTTACACCACTTATAGGACTTTCACCGACAAAATTGTTATTGAAATAATTATGTTGAGTTATGCGTATAGAGAGGTATCCATTGTTGTTATACATAAAAATTTTAACGGGAAGCCGATAATGAATAATAGTTTGCAATTCCTGGATATTCATCTGAATGCTTCCATCACCGGTTAAGCATATAGTTTGTCTTTTATTATTTGCTACGCATGCACCAATTAGTGCCGGCAAATCATAGCCCATAGAAGCACATCCGACATTTGCAAAAAGCCTATCACCTGCTCGTACCGGATAGCTCTGAAATGTTGATGTATATGCTATGCCATTACCGGTAAGCAAGAGAGAATTTTTTGGTAATTTCTCCGAAAGTAATCTTGGAAAATAATATGAACTGACATAATTCTTCTCTTTCAATACGGACTTATCAAAAACAGGATATTTCATTTTTATTCTATTACAATATTTAAGCCAGTCTCCAATTTCTAGATTTAAATCTCTAGCTTTTTCTCTAAGATCATTTATAAAAACCTTTGCATCGGATTTAATTTTTATATCCGGAATAAAAGTTTTTTTATTAAGTTCGTTTTCATCTATATCAATCATAATTTTTTTGGCTTCTCGCGCAAAAAATTCCCAATTAAAGCTCAAAATTCTAAGATTTAATCTTGTACCTAATACTATTACCAAATCGCTATTTTGAATTACAAAATTCCCGGCCCTCTCACCTAAAATTCCCGGTCTACCAAAAAAATACTTATTTGAAGTTTCTATTAAATCAACTCCTGAAATAGCAGTCAAAACAGGGATTTTTAACTCGTCAATCAAGGCTCTAAAATCATCTTTTGCATTGGCTAACCTCACTCCGTTACCCACAATGATAACGGGGCGTTTAGCAGCTTTTAACGCATCTAGAACCTGCGGGATTTTTGTGTCGAATTTTGGCTCTTCTGGAA
>NZ_CALIJF010000160.1 GCF_938018035.1 uncultured Campylobacter sp.
CATCTACGCCAAGGACGAACACGGCTTTGCGCGCCGCTTCCTGCTCGTGCGCAAGGACGGACGCTGGCTCGTAGACAGATGCCAAGGCATGAGCGGCAAAAACCGTGGGCTGTAAAATTTGAGCGCAAAATTGGGCTCAAATTTCATCTGTGACGCGATCGCAGGATGAAATTTTATCCTTCCGCAAGCGCAGTGATAAAATTTCATCGGCGCTGCGAAAACAAAGATAAAGAGGGCGAATGAGCGGTAAAATTTCTGCGTACGACGGGCGCGGCGATCAAAAAAAAGGTGCGAATGAAAAGGCGAATTTTCTCCGAGCTGGGCGGCTTCGTGATAGAGGGTCCTCGCGCTGCTAGCGCGCTATCTGGATGAGCACGGGCTTGCGAACGGGGACGTTCTTGCTTATTTTACGCAGACTGAGCACGGCGGCGCGGTCACAAGAGAGGGCATCGCCGTGCCGTATTGGGCGTTCGCAGCGATTATTACGATTTTGCGGTTACCGTGGGCGAGGCGGATGAGGAAATTTTTAATCAAAACGAAGCGAAAATCATCTCTCGCGGCTGGGTCTTTCACTCATCAGGCACGCTAAAGATCGTAGGCATCGGCTATTTTAAAGATATGAGCCGCATCGGCGAGCAAAACAGCTGAGCTTTCGCCTAGAGCACGGTCGGTACCGCTTGGAAATTTTAGGCGGATACCGAAGCGCAAATTTTAGCGGCTCGCCGGCCTCCTGCGACGATACGCCTATTTTAAGCGATACGCCCGTTTTTCATCTACGGCTTATGCCTTCTGCCGAGCCTAAATTTAGCGGCGATTTGGAAACGTCATTTTATTTTTAGCAGAATTTATAAAATTTCGCGTAAAATTTCTCTTTTTATGCACGTTTAATACGCGGCGGGCAAGTAAAATTTTATGAATTTAGCCGCATTTCACCGCTGCGCCGAGTAAAATGCTATAATCGGCGCCAAATTACGGGAGGCGAGATGATTTTTAACGAACTTATGGACGTGCTGGCGCAAAACGGCTGGCAGATACGGCGCAGGGATGAAATTTGCCCGCCGCGAAGCGAATTTTTGGGCGGCAGATTTAAAAATTTAAGCGAAGATTTTTACCGCTTCGTTTGCTCTTTTGAAATTTTGAGCGACGCTGCGGACGCCGTTTGGTTCGTATCCGCCAGGGATTATGCGTCACCGAGCTCGGACGAGACGGAATTTTGCTACGAAGATTTTGAAAAAGACAGCCTGGAGTGCGCGGCTAACGATGCGCAAAGAGCCGCCGTGAGTGCGTTTTGGAGCGGGTGCTTGCCGTTTTTGTTTTCGGTCAGAGGCGAACGCTGCTTCGCGGGCATCCTCACGCAGGGCGCGGACGCGGGCAAGATCGTATTCGGTGCGGAACCGATCTATGAGGATGCCCTGGTTATTGCACAAAACTTCGAGGAGCTTATCGCTCTTTTCCTCGCCGTGCTCACGGACAAAAGCGCCGCGAAATATCCGCTTTCTTGCTTTGCGTAGCGGCATGCGATACGAACAAAGCGGTACTGCGAGCGCGAGTAAAACAGCGGCGGGGTGCGGGTAAATTTTAGCCTCGCGCAAAATCTACGCCGCGGATAATATCGGAGAGTAAAATTTCGCTCGATGTTTAGAGAAAAGCGCGGAAAAAACGGCGCCGCAAATTATACGAACCGCAAAAGCCCCGCTCGATGATTTGCAATAAAATTTTGATTTTAAATTTTACGCGCTTCGGCCAAAGACTTCGTCCCCGCCAAACAAGCCTTAGCCGCAGAAATTTTGATCTAA
>NZ_CALIJF010000161.1 GCF_938018035.1 uncultured Campylobacter sp.
TTATCGTGCATCCAAACGTAAAATTTCAGCAGTGGCTCAAGGACGCGTTTAAAACGACGATCCCGCAAACCGCGCTTGAACTCGTCACGCCCGCACATCTGGACGACGAGAATCCGAGCGATGAGTTTTTGATCTGGGTAAATCGCGTCACGGAGTAAAATTCAAAGCGGCTTTTGCGCCGCTTGATGAAGTATTGCGGGGTTTGCTTTCACAGGAAACCTTGTGAAATTTAAGCTTTTGCTGACTAATTTAAAGAGTGTAAATTTAATGGATATCTTTTGTTAAAATTTGGCGGCGGTATCTATATAGAAAAGCATTAATCATCTATTACTATTTCTGCTGTTCTTAAAATTTTTAATAAATCCACTCGATAGAATTTAACTCTTTGCAGTGTGGCAGCGAAATTTCGCAGTTATCTGAAATGCGGGTGCGATGTAAGTTGCCGCGTCTTTAGGAATTTAAATGGAATTTAGCTAAGTTCCTTGTGGATAAGCTGATGATATACCAAACACATGGAGGTTCTGTCAGTTTATTAGTAAAGAACTGATTGAGACTAAATTCTAAAGCAGAAAAAACAAGGCTAAAAGCTTTTCGGTAGTTTTGGCGATAGGTTGTATTTAAATGTCGTATCAGAAAAATTGTGACCGCATCGACGCAGGCAGCGCGCGCAGAGCGAAAAAATGGCGCGCATCAGTATCGGCGTAGCGCTTTTAGGCTTCGTACGAAAGATCGTATCCAAACGATCCTGCTGTCAAATATCTACATAAATTACGGCAGATTTTTATCGAGGGCATGGGGGCGAGCTACAAGGTATATCCAGCGAATACGTCTTTGCAGCTAGCTGCATGCAGGCATTTAAAAGACGAAAAGTAAAAGCGAACAGGTTGAAATCTGAAAGTATTAATAACTGCGCAATAGGTAAATTGCGCTCAGTGGCGAAGTGAGCGCAAACTTTTTGGCAGCTTTGAGCTGTTTGCACGCGCGTAGGGTGGCAGGCGCTACTTTACTTTAAATCTCTTTTTGGATCTTGGGTTTGCGCGCGCAGAGCAGCAAGCACTAAGCAGCTCGGCGCGGAGGTATCGTATTTTGCACCACTTTCGCAGTAGCTCTCTTTTATACCTGCCAGCTGACACGCTTTCTAGCAGGATGAGTGATTGTTGTTTTGACATTGATGAGGATAAGCTTGGCAGGCTCATGACAGCATATACAGCTCAGTAGCGGTAAACGCGTAGTTCGCAGTTTTATGAATTTAGCGGAGGGTTTGAGCCGGGTGGGCATGCATAGTTTTTTAGCGCTTTGTGGAAATTTAAGACGAGTGTTATTGCGAGCTGATGCAAATTTTTAGGTAAAATTTTATGCTCATCGATTTTTATATGGTTGTACTAAAGCATACTTCATACAGAAAAATTTCGTATAAATTTTTAACGTAAACTTTGCCAATTTAGGGGAGAAGAGAAGGGAGTAAAATTTTACGATCAAAAGGGTGGGGGATTATGTCAGCAGGCTGTGTGTGCAACGCAAAAATAGCGATGCAGGAATCGTATCAAGCAGTTAGGATGAAACGAGACTATTTTTCATCAGTCACTTTTTAAAATAAAATTTTGCGACTAAAAGGCGATTTTGCCTTTGTAAATTTTAAAATTTTGCTAAAAATTCTTCGTATTTTTCTGCACTTTTTGCGATATATTCGCTATCTGGATGA
>NZ_CALIJF010000162.1 GCF_938018035.1 uncultured Campylobacter sp.
ATCTCTCTGAGCCCAAAAATTGACGCCGCTTAATACATGAATTTAAACGCGTTTTGGAATTCAAAATTTAGCCCGCCTTGTTACCATTTTCGGTCGAGCTCTATAAAATTTCGGCAAATTTTATACTTGCAAAATTTTAAAATTCTATCGCCGCAAAATAGGGCAAAATTTCATCTCTGTGGCTTGCCGTCGCCGAATTTCGCGACTATCTCCTCACTGCAGCTCTCTTTGGGCGCCCAGCCATCGCGCTTCATCCGCGCCAGATTGTCGCACGCCTCCTGCGAGCCGCCCTCGCAAAACTCATCGTATATCACGAGGCTGCGGCACTGCCCGCTCGCGAAACTCTCCAGCGCCGCCGCGTTGCTTAGGCAGGCTCGCTCGCGCAGATCGCTCATCGCGCGCCCGCTCGCGCCGTTCATTTTATCTCCCTGCTTCCGCTCGGCGAGGGTGGCGAGCTCGCACGCATCTGCGAAAAAGCCCTGCGCTTTGAGGCGGTTTCGCACGACGCCGCGACCGCCCAGCTCGTATCTCATCGCCGCTTCGTAGCATGCAGCGGCGTCCTTTTTGCTGCACTTTGCTAAAAGCGCGCCGGTTTTTGCGCCGCTAAATTTAAACTCTTTGGCTTTGCCGTCCGCGTTTGCCAAACTAAGCGTCAGCGCTGCCGCCAGCGCAAGCTTTAAAGCTTTCATCTTTGCTCCTTTTTCGTTTATCCGCTCGCACGCTTCGATTTACCGCCTCATCGCGCACTGCACTCGCACAGCCCGCTAAAATTTCAAAGGCTCGCGCGCTCTGTCTGCGCTCGAAGCTTGGAATTTTATCGCCTCTGTCGCGCTAATTTTTCGGCAGTAGATCGAGCACCGCGCAGGCGCGCTTGTTGTGCATTTTGCACGCCCTGTCTAGCGCCTGCCCCGAGAGCTCAAAGCTTTGAGAGGTACCGATTCCTTGGAGATATTTGACCGACAGCTCGTAGCAAGCTTCGCTACTGCCGGCATCGCACTGCTCGCGAAAAAGCTCAAACGACGCCACGACGTCCTTCTCCACGCCCAAGCCCCGTCCTAGCGCATCTGCGTAGAAAAAGCACGACAGCTGATCTTTGCGTTCGCAGCCGCTTTTTAGACCGCGTGCGACGCGCTCGCAGGAGCCTTCGTCGCTTTTTACGATGCAGCTTTGCAGATCCGCCCGCGAAATTCCGTCCGTTTGAATGACCGCATCGGCGCTGCTTTGCGAGCCGGCGCTTGCTTCGCCGCTCTTTAGAAAGTGCGCGCTTTGCGCGGCGGTCCCGCCGATACTCGTTGTTTTGTCTGTTTTATCCGCCGCAGAAATTTTATCCGCTCGCGCGCTCTCGCCGCAGTTTGCCGCAAGGGCGCAAAATAGCGCCAAAAATAGAAATTTTTTCATACCCGCCTCCGTTAAATTTAGCGCCATTTTAGTCAAAAATGCTGAATTTAAGGAAAACTACTTATTTTTTATTCGGTCAAATTCTGACCGCGGCCGCGAGTATAATTTGGATAAATTTTTGCCAAGGAGTAAAAAATGGCTTCAAGTTCAATCGACAGCAGGGTTTTTGGGGTGCTTTTTGCAAGCGAAGAGATGAAGAAGATATTCAGTGATGAAAATCGCGTACAAAAGTGGCTTGATACCGAGGCTGCGCTTGCTAGGGCGCAAGCAAAGCTCGGTATAATTGAACCGCGTAGAGCGGAACAAATCACTAAATTTGCTCGTGCAGAACTTTTGGATATAGACGCGATCGGCGAGAATTACAAAAGCTCGATAACTATCGTACCGCTGTTAAAAGAATTTAAAAAGGTCTTTGACGACGATAGCGGCGAGTTTGTGCATTGGGGTGCTACGAGCCAGGACATAATGGACAACGGCATGATTTTGCAGATCCGCGAGGCGCATGCGCTACTTACGAAGCTGCTAGATAAAACATATCGCGAGTGCCTAAGAATCGCCGAAAAATATAAAAATACCGTCATGGCAGGTCGTACGCATGTCATCCACGCGCTACCTATAACATTCGGCTTCAAAGTCGCAATGTGGGCGCAGGAGATCAAGCGTAGTTTGCAGCGCCTGGAGGAAATTAAGCCGCGATTATTCGTGGGACAACTAAGCGGCGCGGTGGGCACGCTAGCAAGCCAGGAGGGCAAGGGTTTTGAGATGCAAAAGCTGATGTTTGAAGATCTTGGCTTAAACGTACCCGTCATCTCGTGGCATCCAAGCCGCGATCATATCGCGGAATTCGTAGCTTTGCAGGCACTCATTGCAGGCACGATCGGACGTATCGCGCATGAAATTTTAAGCTTGCAGCGCACAGAAATTTGCGAGGTCGAAGAGCCGTTTTTCATGGGCAAGGTTGGAAGCTCGACGATGCCTCATAAGCGCAATCCACAGGTTTGTGAGAACGTCATTGCGCTTACTAAGATCGTGCGCGCTCAAGCGCCGCTTGCGGTCGAGGCGATGGAGTGCGAAAATGAGCGCGACTGGGGCTGCGAAGCGGTCGAGTGGGATTGTATACCGCACGCTAGTGTATGCTTAGCCGCAGCGCTTGAGAAGCAAAACGACATCTTGGAAAATTTAATCGTTTATCCGCAAAATATGCGCCGCAACCTCGACGCCCTCAAAGGCGCGATGTTAAGCGAAGCCGTAATGCTACACCTCGGCGAAAAACTCGGTAGGATGAGCGCTCACGAGATCGTTTATGAGGTCTGCATGAAGGCTTTCACGGACGGCAAGCCTGTTATCGACGATCTTCTCGAGCGCGAAGAGGTCGCCAAATACTTCACTCGAGCCGATTTGGAAAAGATCATGAACCCCGAGCTTTACACCGGCGAGAGCGCGGCGTTTGTGGATAGGGTTTTAGCAGACAGCAAGAGGTAGGCGGGGCTTTTGCTCTGCTTTATTGCAAAAGGCGGGTTGTCGCGGCGCTTAAAAGCACGTCCCGCCTGCTCGCTCATTTTTGCATAGCGGAAACAGCTCGCGATGCGGCGTAAAATCGGCTTTAAATTTGTATATCCTTACGCGGCACGGCTACCACATGGCGGCTGCAGGTAAAATTCATAAAATTTTACCGAAGCTCGCGCAGTGTGTGAAATTTAAACCGACTTTAAAATCGCGGTGGAATTTTACGTCGCACGCCACGAAATAGAATTTAAAATTTCGTCTAGTTTGCTGTTAGTTTTAAGCGATTAAATTTAAAGCCTCGTCGCCGTTTAGCTAAATTTACGGCGAGACAAATGAGGCAAAATAAAATCAGGAGGGGGTCATTATGAATCCAAAATTTATAAAATTCTTAGTACTTATCGCGGTCGGCATGGCTATCTGGTTCTGCCCGCACCCGCAAGCGGTAAGTGCGCAGGCTTGGCATCTATTCGCCATCGTAGTGGCGACGATTTTAGGGCTCATACTTCAGCCTATTCCAATCGGCGCCATCGCCTTCATCGGCGTTACGGTTGCGGTTTTGACGAAAGTTTTAAAGCCCAGCGACGCTCTGGGCGGTTTTGGCAATACTACGATCTGGCTAATTTTTTGCGCCTTTATTTTGGCTCGCGGCTTTATTAAAACGGGTCTAGGGCGCAGGATCGCGTATAAAATCATCAGTCTGATCGGCGATAGTACCCTTAAAATAGGCTACTCGATCGTTATCAGCGAGTTTATTATATCGCCTGCGATGCCTTCGGCCGGGGCTAGGGCAGGAGGAGTGCTCTTCCCGATCGTAAAAGGCCTAAGCAGCGCGCTGGGTTCTGAGCCGGGTGATTCCAGGCGCAGGGCGGGTGCGTATTTGATGCAGACGTTGTGGCAGAGCAACGGTATCACGAACGCGATGTTTCTAACCTCGATGGCTGACAATCCTTTCATCGCAAAGCTTGCCGCCGATACGCTAGGCATTCAAATTTCATGGTCTTTGTGGGCGATGGGCGCTATAGTACCGGGGCTCGTATCGCTTGCTTTGATGCCTAGCTTGCTGTATAAAATTTACGCACCCGAGCTTAAAAAATATCCACAAGCCAAGCAGATCGCAAGTCAAGAGTTAGCCGCTATGGGTGCGATGAGCTACGGCGAAAAAGTGGTCGTAGGCGTGTTTGTTTGCGCGCTCGCACTTTGGGCTACGGGTGGGCTAACCGGCATCGGCGCTACGACGGTGGGAATGATTGCCGTCTGCGCGCTGGTGCTAAGCGATGTATTGTCGTGGCAGGACGTGCTCGGTGAAAAAGGCAGCTGGGATACGCTCATCTGGATGGGCTCGCTTATAACGCTTGCGGGCGGTCTTAGCAAGCTAGGTCTAATTAAGTGGTTCGCGGACTTCGTGGCCGCTGGTGTTAGCGGAATTCCGTGGATCGCCGCACTTGGAATTTTGCTTTTGGTATATGTTTATTCGCACTATCTTTTCGCTAGTCTCACGGCGCACATCGCCGCGATGTATGCAACCTTTGCTGCGGTTGCGGTAGCCGCGGGAGCGCCTGCGTACTTGGTCGCCTTAGTGTTTGCGTATGCGTCGAATTTAATGATGCCGGTTACCCACTACGGCGGTGCACCCGCTCCGATAATCTTCGGCGCAGGATACGTCACGCAAAACGAATGGTGGCGGCTAGGATTTATAATGACTACGCTAAATTTAGTAATCTGGACTTTTATCGGCGGGGCTTGGTGGAAAGTGCTTGGGCTATGGTAAAATTTCACCGGCGCGGCAGTCTTTAAATTTGACGTGCTAAATTTAACCTGAGCACAGAAACAGAGATGGGTAACAAAAAAATATTCGAGTTTTTAAATTTACTTAGCGTGCTCGTGCGCACCGGCGAGATAAATCTCAAATCTTACGCCGCGACTATGGGCCTTAGCGAGCGTACGCTGAGACGGTATTTTGCCGATCTGCGCGAGTTTTTCGGCGCCGAAAATTTCATTCTCACTGAACGCGGTAATGTAGGCATCACCGATAAAAATTTACTCAGCTCGCTAACGCTTCCAAGTGCAAAGGAAAAGCTCGAGTTTCAAAAGCTTGCTGATCTGCTTCATGTTATCAATCCGGGCTTTACCGAGGTCTTGCCGCCTGCATATAAGCGCGTAGACGAAAAGCTCGCCAAGGAGCTTGCGGATATATTTTTGATCAAGGGTAGCCCGCACGAAAAGCCGCCTAAGATCGGGGTTTTGATCAAGCTCCGTAAGGCGATCAGCTTTAAAAAATACTGCGATATCACGTATGAAGATGAGACGATAAAAAGCGCCAAAGCGTTAAAAATAATCTATTCTAAAGGAAACTGGCAGCTTGCGATCATTGATGCACAAAATCCTGCAAATAATGGCTTTCGCATAATTCGGATTAAATTTATAAAAGAGGTCATGCTACGCGCAAATACCTTCAATCTCAGCGAATATACGCGGAAATTCCTGCTGAATATGGAGAGCTTTTACGACGGATACGACGTCGAGCCTTATATGTGCGAAGTCGCCGTATCGCCTAAAATTTTAAAATTTTTCGAAGCAAAGAAGTTTTTTCGCTCGCAAAAGATCGAGGGGAAATTTAAAAACGGCTGGAGTCTTATCAGCTACGAGATCAGCAGTGACGATATGATTTTGATGCTCGCGCAAAGATTTTTTCCGCATTTCGTGATTCTCTCTCCGCGCACCGCCCGCGAAAAATTCGACGCTCAAATCCGCGAGTATCTGCAAAATGAGAAGCTTGAATTTGATTAAATTTATAAAAAGCTCGGGCTATTAACGCGGCTCATTATGAGATGCGCGCACTTTTAAAATTACAGGCTCTTTAGCGCCGCAAGTACGTTTTGCGCGTCCTGCTCGGGCTCAGCGATGCGGCTAAAGCGCTTTATCTCCTTGCCGTCCCTAAAAATTAGGGTTTGGCGGTGGTAAAATTTCTTCCCGTCGCCGGTAGTGAAGGTTTCTAGCCGAAGCGGCGTTTCAAGCTCGAATTTTTCGTCGTTTATGAACTCAAACGAGGCGCCTGTAGCGCGCTTAAACTCGCTCGTGCCCGCCTCGCCCATGCTGCCTACGGCGATAAGCTCGAAGCCGAGGGCTTTTATCTGCGCAAGCGCGCCCTCGTAGGCCTTGCACTGAAGCGTGCAGCCCGTAAGCCCCGCCACGTCGCGCAACTCTGCGGGCAAAAATTTGCCGCTGCCGCCCATTTTCGGGTAGGTAAAAACCACGCAATTTTTCGGTAAATTTATCATCTTCTCGCCTTTTGATCGAAATAGGTCGCAAAAATAGCATAAAAAATCTTAAACCCGCTTAACGGATGAAATTTTAATAAAATTTAGCGTAAAATAAGGGGTAAAATTTCGGCAAATCAAATTTGGAGTTAAATTTTGGATATGGACAGAGCGATAGAGGAGCTTGCAAAAAAGCAGCAGCAGTGCAAGATAAAATTTCTAAAACCGCTGATTTCATTGCTATGCATCGCGGTTTTTTCCGTCGGCTGGTTTATCCACGGCTTGATCCAAAACGAATACTCCTCCGCCGTGCTGATGTCCGCGATGATCCCGATAATTGCGGTAAGCTGCATATGGGGGATTTATGATGATTCTATCGCCAAATGGGAGTACAACGCCTTTTACAAAGACGCCTTCATCCGCGCTATTATTTCAGATATCAATCCCGCCTTTAGATACGAGCCGCAAAGCGGCATAGACGAAGAAGAGCTCCGCAAAACGGGCATCTATCCGAATAATGAATTCGTAGCCGAGGATCAGATAGACGGCGTGTATAAAGGGGTGAAATTTAGCCTAAGCGAAGCGATAAAAATCTATGAAACGCGAGAATCTATGAGGCTTGTAGAGTTATCTCAAAGGGCTAAAAGCGATCTTTCCGCGGCTTTTTTGCTATCGGCGATCGCGCTTTGGAACGCTTGGAGGCTCGGCGAATATGTGCAAGCCTTTAGCGGCTCTGTTTTGGTGTGCGAGTTTTATAAGAAATTTAAGGGGCAAACCATCATCGCGGACCGCTCGCCCGGTACAAAATTTTTAGGCGATCAGGAGCTGATGGACGATGTGATTTTCGGAGAGGAATTTCGTGTGTTCGCAAGCGATAAGATCGAGGCGCGGTATCTTTTGACGCCTAGCTTTATGGGGCGCCTCGGGGCTTTGAAGCTTAAGCTTGCGCCCAAGATCGCTCTTAGCGCGGCGTTTATGGACGGAAAATTTTATCTATTTTTAAACGGCGCGAAAAACCGCTTCGAAGCCGCGCTGTTTTCGCCGCGCACTACGCTAAGAGACGCCGAGCGGATAAAGGCCGAGATTTTGCAGCTTCTTGGTATCATTGACGAGCTGCGTTTGAATGAGGAGCTTTTTGGCGGCGCAAGCAAGAGCGGCGAGCCCGCAAAGAGCCTGCCGCTCGGCGGCGAGGAGCTGCAGAGATTGCGCGATAAAGGCTTGAGATTGCGCGATCGCTGATTTGAATTTTAAAACGCCATCTCGCGGCTTAAAATTTAACGCTTTTCGTAAAATTTCAATCTCATCGTCCGCGTCTTTAAATTTAGCGCTTTTTGGAATTCGGCGTCTCTTGAAATTTAATGCGGCGCAAGCGGGTAAATTTTACGGCTTGCGGCGGTAGCTTGAAATTTTAAAATTTAGCCTGCGCAGCGCAAAGCTCGCTATGAAATTTTACTCGTTGTTTCCCGCGATCGTTTCGATTAGTTTGCGTTTGTTGCGGCGGTTGTA
>NZ_CALIJF010000163.1 GCF_938018035.1 uncultured Campylobacter sp.
ACGCTATCGCCGAAGCGCTCGATGTTTTGCGCGGGATAGATCACCTCTTTGATCGCGCTTCCGAGCACGATGCCGCAGTCCTCGACGCTGTGGTGAAAATCGACCTGCAAATCGCCCTCGCAGCGCAGACTCAGATCGATCCACGCGTGCTTGGCAAACGCGCTAAGCATATGATCGAAAAAACCGATGCCCGTTTGTATCTGCGCCGCGCCGCGCCCGTAAAGCTCAAGCTCAAGCTCGATTTTGGTCTCTTTCGTAGCCCTATTTTTGCTTATCATCGCGCAATCCTTAAAACTAAATTTTGTTTGAAATCTATCTAAATTTCACTAAATTTCGGTTAAAATTTCGGCTAGCTTTTCGGAATTTACGCTGCCGATCTGGCGCAGGTTCGCAATCTCGGCGCCCTCTTTAAAAAACAGAATCGTAGGCGGGCCGAATACGTTGAAATGCGCTTTTATCGCCCTATTTTGCTCGCTATCTTCGCTAAGATCGATCTTTAAAAGGCTAAATTTATTAAGAGCGCCCGCAAGAGCGGGATCTGCGAACGCTCGCTCGCTCTGCTCACAATTTTTACACCAGCTAGCCCAAAAATCCACTATCACGGGCTTTTTGGAATTTTCTATTTCGCCGCGCAGCTGCGCCAGATCGCGCACAAACGAAAAATGCGCGCCGCTTAAATTTTTAGCGCGAGAAATTTCGCCCGCTTGCAAGCTCTCGCCGCCGGGGCCGCCGCTGGAATATCTCGTGCTTTGCGGGATTAGATTACCAAGCGGCCTGGAAAAATCTTTCGCGCCGCTGGCAAAGCCTGCGAGCAGCAGCGCCGAATACAAAGCGATTACAAGGGCTAAAGCGCGCTTTATCCCGCTCGCGCCGCCGTCAAACAGCCCCAAAAATCCTGCGAAAATCGCGCCTAAAACCGCGTAAATCAGCAGGCTTAAATTTTCGCCGATGAGCGTGCGCGAAATCCACACCGCCGTAAAAAGCAACAAAAAGCCGAAAATTTTAGGCACCGCCTCCATCCAAGCTCCGGGTCTAGGCAGTGCGCCGCCGAGCCCTACCACAAGCAGTAGCGCGCCGCTTCCGAGCCCCAGCGCAAAAAGAGCCGCCGCGCCCAGCAGAACGTCGCCGCTGCCCGCGATGTAAACGAGCGCGCCCGCAAGCGGAGCGGAGATGCACGGCGATACAACGAGTGCCGAGATAAGCCCCATCGAAAAAACTCCGATCAGGCCGCCGGCATTTTCGCTTTTGCTATTTAAGAAGCTTTGAAAGCGCGCAGGCAGGCGGATCTCGTAAAATCCAAACATAGAAAACGCGAGCGCGGCGAATATGAGCGAGGTTAAAATCAGCGCGGGCGGAGTTTGCAGCAGGCCCTGTAAATTTTGCCCAAAAACCGCCACGAAAGCTCCTAAAATCGCATACGAGCTCGCCATCCCGAAAATATACGCGAGGCTTACGGCGAGGCTTTTTTTCGCGCTCGGCTTCGAGGAGGTTTTTGCCACTATGATCGACGAGAGGATCGGGATGAGCGGATAAACGCAAGGACTTAGCGAGAGCAGCACGCCGTAGCCGAAAAACAGCGCGATCGCCGCGATGAAGCTCTTGCCGCTAAGAACGTTTAAAATTTCATCCTGCTCGGAGATGGAATTTGCGCCGCGAGGAGTTTTTTGCGCGGAGGTTTCGTCGGAATTTACCGCAGCGCTTTCCGCCGAGCTTGCCGCGGAATTTCCCGCCGCGTGCGAGTTTGCCAAGGAATTTGCCTCTGCGCCCGAAGCTGCGGTATTGCTTTTAAAATTTACAGCCCCGCTCTGCGCGCTGTCTGCGGCAGAAATCTGCGCGGAATTTGCGGCGTTTCGGTACTTTTTCAGCTCGGAGTTTGAAATTTTGCTGATCTCATAGCCTTCCACTACACGCTTGAAGCTAAAGCCGAACTGCTGCGGCTGATAGCAAAAGCCCGATTTCGTGCAGCCCAAAAAATCGCCGTTAAGCACGAAATCATCGCTGTCTGCGGTGTTTGCAAGCACGAGGCCTAAAGGCACGGCGATACTAAATTTGCCCTCATAAATTTTATAATCCTTATATTCGGTCGCAGCGGGCAGATTTATTAAATTCGTCACTTCCGCGCCGTCAGTGAAAATTTTTATCTCGTTTTGATAGAGATAGACTCCGTCCGCGATATCAAAGCTTAGCGTTACGCTACCACTTTGCGCCGTCGCGTTAAGCTTGAATGCATCGGAGGGTTTTAGGGGCTCTGCACCCAAGCCTAAAAGAAAAAACGCTGCCAAAATAAGTGATCTGATCAAATTTTATCCTTTGAAATTTTTTCCTACATTCTAACGTAATAAGTATGAATTTATAGTGTAATATAAAGAACTTTTTTGTAAAATTCCTTAAAATTTTTAGGAGGCGATATGAGCAAAGAGATCAAAACCGAAACAGGCGAAATAGCGTTGAAAGAGATAGAATTTAAAAGCTCAAAGTACGAAAAAATCTCGTTCAAAGACTACGAAACGCTGCTTGAAAGATATCAGATCGAGCTTTTGAAGCTGCAAAAATTCGTAAAAGAAAAAGGCTTAAAAATTTTGATTTTGATGGAGGGGCGCGACGCGGCGGGCAAAGGCGGCACGATCAAGCGTTTAACCGAGCACCTAAATCCACGCGGATGCCGCATCGTAGCGCTCGAAAAGCCGAGCAACGTCGAAAAGACGCAGTGGTACTTCCAGCGCTACGTCGCGCACCTACCCAGCGGCGGCGAGATCACGATATTTGACCGCAGCTGGTATAACCGCGCGATGGTCGAGCCGGTGATGGGCTTTTGCACCCACGCCGAGCACAAAGATTTCCTGCGCCAAGTGCCTAAATTTGAGGAGCTTTTGGTAAGTGCGGGGATAATCTTGTTTAAATTTTACTTCTCAGTCTCCAAAGAGGAGCAAAAAAGGCGCTTCGAATCGCGCCGTACCGACCCGCTAAAGCAATATAAACTCTCGCCGGTGGATGCGAGATCGCAGGAGCTGTGGAATCAATACACGCTCGCAAAATACTCGATGCTGCTCGCTTCAAATACCGAGTTTGCGCCGTGGACGATCCTTGATAGCAACGACAAAAAGATCGCGCGACTAAACGCCTTCCGCTGCATCCTCTCGCGCATAGATTATCCCGAAAAGATCGATGCAAAGGAGCTTGCGGTGGATCCAAATCTCGTGCGAAACGGCGCCAGGGAGATAGTGCTAATGGAGGATAGCCAAAAAAGCGAGGCTTGGCGCAAGCTGGAAAGCCCCTCTCGCAAGAACAAAAAGGATAAGAAAAAGAGCTAAATTTTAAGAATTTGACGGAATTTACGGTGCGGATTTCGGCGAAGAATTTGGTTAAAGCGAGTTTTTTGGAAAAATATTTGGTGCAGTAAAAGTAGTGCGGGTCTTATTTTGCTTTAACCAAAGCTTCCACGGCTAGGCTGCCTTTGCTTTTGATTAAAGTCCTAGTTTGCCACCTCCTTTCATTAAAATTTTTGCTCGCACTTCTCCTGCTTCCGATTAAAAGCCCAGCTTAACTATCTTTCGATTAAAGCCTTTTCTCGCGCACGGCTTGCCCCATCTTTTGATTAAAATCCTTCTTTTCTGAGCTGCCTTAGTTTTTATAAAACGCTATTTAATCGCCTTTGATCGAAGCCGAATTTAAGCCACCTTTGCCGAGCTCCTCATCTGCCCGTATGCGCGCCGGCTCCTGCCGCTGGTAAATTTGCCCCGCTTGAGTTTAAAATTTCGATACACCGATGCTTGGTTAAATTTTTATTCGTCGGATCGTATTTGCCTAAAATCTCCACTTCGCTTCGCCTACAATTAAATTTTATTTCATCCAGCTTTGCTGGCACGTAGAATTTATATCAAAATTATAGGCGCTAAATCAAATTTTAAGAAGCGATTGCGAGTTAAATTTAAGATCGTATATGCCGAAGTATAAAATTTGGAATCAAATCGGCCGGCACCCAAAAAGTAAACAAGTAAATCAAA
>NZ_CALIJF010000164.1 GCF_938018035.1 uncultured Campylobacter sp.
AGCGGATATTTTTAAACTCGCTTAAATTCGTGCGTTTTACGATGCCGTTGCGAGTGAAAAATACGAGCGACTTGCTCGGATCAAAATCGGTCGTAGGGATGATCGCCATAATTTTTTCGTCCGCGCCGAGCTGGATTAAATTTACGACCGCCTTGCCCTTTGCGGTGCGCGAGCCCTCCGGAATTTTATAGACCTTAAGCCAGTAGAGCTGCCCGCGGTCGGTGATAAACATAAGCGTGTCGTGGGTGTTGGACGTAAAAAAGCTCTCGATGAAGTCATCGTCGTATGTCGTAACCGCCACGCGCCCCTTGCCGCCGCGCTTTTGCTTCTCGTAAGTCTTACTAGGCACGCGCTTGATGTAGCCGCGGTGAGTGATCGTAACGACCATATTTTCATTCGCGATAAGATCTTCGATGTCGATATCCTCGTAGTCATCGACGATTTCGGTGATGCGCGGGCATTTAAATTTATCCTTGATCTCCAAAAGCTCATCTTTGATGATACCTTCGATTAGCTCCTCGCTCTTTAGGATCGCGTCAAGCCGCTTTATCTCGGCTAAAATTTCTTTTAGCTCCTCCTCGATCTTTTCGCGCTCAAGTCCGGTGAGGCGGCTTAGCCTCATATCCAAAATCGCGCCCGATTGCGCCTCGCTGAGGCCGAATCTGCTCATTAAATTTTCGCGCGCGACGTTGGTGTCGGCGGAGTTTCTAATCACGTCGATCACTTCATCAATGTTATCTAGCGCGATCTTTAAGCCCTCCAAGATGTGCGCTCTAGCGCGCGCTTTTTGAAGCTCAAAAATCGTGCGGCGGATGATGACGGTTTTTCTGTGGTTCAAAAACAGCTTCAAAAGCTCTATCAGCGTGAAAATCTTCGGCTCCTTGCCGTCGATTGCGAGCATTATAACGCCGAAGGTCGCCTCCATCGTAGTTTGCTTAAATAGATTATTCAGTACGATCTCGCTCATCGCGTCGCGTTTAAGCTCGATTACTACGCGAATTCCGTCGCGATCGCTCTCGTCGCGCACCTCGGAGATGCCCTCAATCTGCTTTTCCTTTACGAGATCTGCGATCTGCTCGATCAGGCGCGCCTTATTGGTTTGATACGGCAGCTCGTCGATTACGATGACATCTTTACTAGCCTTTTTTTCGATATGGGTTTTAGCGCGAATTTTAACGCGCCCTCTGCCCGTTTTATACGCCTCGATGATCCCCTTTTTGCCATAGATGATGCCACCGGTCGGAAAATCTGGACCCTTGATCTCGTCCATGATCTCTTCTAGGCTTGCGTTTTTATTCTCAAGCAGTATCAAAAGACCGCCCACGAGCTCATCTAAGCTGTGCGGCGGGATATTCGTCGCCATTCCCACGGCGATTCCGCTCGAGCCGTTAAGCAGCAAATTCGGCACGCGCGCAGGCAGGACGTCGGGTTCGTTCAGGCTCTCGTCATAGTTCGGCACGAAATCGACTGTCTCTTTGTCCAGGTCTTTTAGTAGCTCCTCGGCTAGCGGCGTCATACGCGCTTCGGTATACCTCATCGCCGCCGCGCCGTCGCCGTCGATCGATCCGAAGTTACCCTGTCCGTCCACGGAAGGAATTCTCATCGAAAAGCTCTGCGCCATTCGCACGAGCGCGTCGTAAACGGCGGTATCTCCGTGCGGATGGTATTTACCGATAACATCGCCTACGATACGGGCGGATTTTTTGTAAGGCTGGCGAGAGCCCACGCCAAGATCGTTCATCGCATATAAAATTCGCCTATGCACCGGCTTTAGACCGTCTCTGGCATCCGGTAGCGCGCGACCGATGATAACGCTCATCGAATAATCAAGATAGCTCGTCTTGATCGATTCTTCGACGTCGATATCGATGATCTCCTGATTTTCAAACATATTTGATTGCATAAATATCCTTTTAAATTTTAAAGCGCGATTATAGCGAATTATTCTTTTGCATTAGCTAAAACCAAGCCGCACACGGGCATAAAGCCGCCATCGATCAAGCTCTCGCGCGCTTGCAGCATGCTAAGACCCGAGGTGATGATGTCATCTACCAGGATCACGGGGAATTTCGGCGGGGTTAAAATTTTAAAATTTCGCTTGTGTTTTAGGCGAAATTCCAAACTCTGCCCCGTGTATTTGACGCGGTTTTGCGCGCGCAGGCAGTGAAATGTAGGCTCCACGAGCTCGCTTTTTAGCGCGCGAGCTAAGATCGCCGTGTGCGAATAGCCGCTGCGAGCGTCATCATCCAGCGGCACGGCGTTAAATTTAAAAATTCCGTCCGTTTTAAACGTTTCGTAATTTTGCGGATTTGCTGAAATTTCGCGCTGCAGATGAAGCGGGAATTTCGCTAGGCTTAAAGAAGCTATGCGCGCAAGCACCGCAGCGCCGTATTCGTGATGTTTAGAAAGTATAAGCTCGCGAATTTCGGAGTAGCCGTAGTAGTAAAACACGCTAAAGCCCTCCACCTGCCGCATACTTAGGCGGCATTCGGCTAAATTTGCGGCGCAGGCGGCGCAGATCGTGCGCAGGCTAAACGCGCCGCAATTTACGCAGCGCATCTAAAGCGTAGAGATGATTTGATCGGCGGATTTTTTGACGATGTCGCCAAGCAAGCTTTGCACAAAAGGATTAAGCGATCTAGCCGTGCGAAGGGCGGTAAATTGGCTCTGATCCTGCGAAACGCGCTTGGTCGTAGTTTTGTTGCCCTGCACGATAGAGATCGCGATCTCGCCTCTTGCGCTCATATTTTCTTTCGAGTAGCCGTTGATCGCTGCCGAGATGCTTCTAATATTTACGGTTACGATATTCGGGCTTGCCGGATCGATCCTTACGCCGCGAGCCTCAAGCTCCGCGCGCAAAGCCTTGTCGAACCACGCCGAGAGATTGTTTTTTAAAAGAACTTCATCGACGAGTTTGCCGTCGTTGTCGTTTATAACGGCGATTACCATCTGATTTTCGCGCTGATCGTTGATCGCGTTGATATTTACCGACTTGCCGCTTACGGTCTGATCGGCCTTGGAAAGATACGGATTTAGGCTGATGACGCTGCTGGTTTGCGAGCAGGCGACAAAAAATAGCGCGAATACGCCGATTAAAAATTTTTTCATTTTTATCCTTTTTCTGAAATTCGGGCGCATTGTAGCACTAAATTTAAAATTTATAGATTTTTTTGTATCATTGTAAGATCAAAGGAGAAATTTTGCAAGCACTCGCTTTAAAATACAGACCCAAAAGCTTCGAGCAGCTCATCGGTCAAGACGCCGTCGCCAAAAGCCTCGCGCACGCGCTGGATTCGGGCAGGCTGAGTCACGCATATCTTTTCAGCGGACTTCGCGGCAGCGGTAAAACCTCGACGGCTAGGATTTTTGCCAAAGCGCTTCTATGCGATAAAGGCCCCACCGGCAAGCCGTGCGAGATCTGCGATAACTGCGTAATGGCAAACGAGGGGCGCCACATCGACATCATCGAGATGGACGCCGCCAGCCATCGCAAGATCGACGATATCCGCGAGCTTATCGAGCAGACGAAGTATCATCCCGCAAGCGCGCGCTTTAAAATTTTCATCATCGACGAGGTGCATATGCTCACCAAAGAGGCCTCCAACGCGCTTTTAAAGACGCTTGAGGAGCCGCCTAGCTACGTAAAATTTATCCTTGCGACTACCGATCCGCTCAAGCTTCCCGTCACGGTGCTATCGCGCACTCAGCACTTTCGCTTTAAGCCGATCGCCAAAAGCGCCGTCGTAGCGCATCTAGAGCAAATTTTAAAAACCGAAAACATCGCTTACGAAGAGGGCGCGCTTGAAATTTTAGCTCGCAGCGGCTCAGGCTCGCTACGAGACACGCTCACGCTCCTCGATCAGGCGATTATCTTTAGCCGCGAAGGCATCACGCAGCGCGCGATCGCCGATATGCTGGGCTTGCTCGATCCCGCTAAAATTGGCGAAATTTTAGACATCGTGCTGCGCCAAGACCGCGCGGGCGCGATCGAGATCATCAAAGAGGTCGAAAACTACAACGCCGAGACGATAATCGACGAGATGATCGCAAATTTAAAGGACAAATTCCTGCGACGCGACGCGAAATTTAGCCTTCTGATGTATGAGCGGTTTTTCCGCATTTTAGCGGGCGCTAAGAGCATGCTCGCCATCAGTCCCGACAACACCTACGCAATTTCTATGATGATTTTTATGATGATGGAGGCGGTAAATCTGCGCGAGATCGACGAGCTGATCGAGGTCGGCAGATCCCTGGATCAAGGCGAGGGCTATCCTTCCGCTTCGGCGCCTAATTTAAACGCGCAAAGCTCCGCGCCGAATTTTAGGTCAAATTTCAACCAAAGCGCGGCATTTGCGCCAAACAGCGAGCCGGACGGCGCGGCTTTTGCGTCAAGCGGCCAGGATAGCGGAATAAGCGGCGTGCCTAGCTTTACGACAAGTGCGAAACGTCCCGCAAACACGGCACAAAACTTCGGCGCGGCAAAGCAGAGCCTTGACGCAGGCGGCGAGATTAAACCGAGCGCAACGGCGCAGACTAAAAATTCTAGCCCGTCCGTCAAAACGGGCGCTCAAAATGAAATTTACGAGAATTTTTTAGCCAAAATTTACGACCGCGATTACGATCTAGGCGAGAAATTTAGCAAATGCATAGAATTTTTAAAGCTCGAGCGCGGCACATTGTATCTGCTCTCGCGCGCGCAGGGGCAGGACAGAGAGTACCTACGCAAGGGTTCGCGAGCGATCAATAGCGTGCTAAAATCGCTTTTCGGCGAGAGCGCGAAAATCAAAATCGAGCAAAGCGCGCCGCAGAAACAAGAAAATTTTGCGCCGAGCGGCGCGGAAAACTCTGCCCCAGGCAGCAAAGATAGCGCAGCGAATGGCAAAGCAAAAGATGGGGCGGGCGGCGCGGAAAAATCGCTTGAAAATTCTAGCGATACGACAAGCGATGCGCAAAATTCTGACTCGGGCGCAAGTAAGACCGCAAACTCCGAGCAAAATGAAATTTCAAACGGCAGCGAAAATTCTGAAAAAAATTCCGCGCCGAAAGCGGCAAAACCGAAAGAAAACGGCGCTAGTAGCGAGGGCGAAAAACAGCCGCCCAAGGACGATCTGCTAAGATCCACCGATCCGCAAAACTACGCCGCAAAGCCCCGCGATACGAGTAAGAGCGTGCGCGCCGCCAAGGCAGGTCTCGCCGAGCTCGCAAACGGCGCGCAGGACGGCAAGGAAATTTTAATCTCCGAGATGAATAGACTCTTCGGCGAGCCCACCAAAATCACGGAATAGCGCTCGCTGCGGATAAATTTACGCCGCATCGCGCGATTTTAAATTTTAAGCGTGCAAAAACGATATAGAAATTTACGCGGCGAAGCAAGCCTGCGCGATTTTAAAATTTCGGCTTTTTAAATTTTTACCCACTTCGCTCGGCTTTGCATCGGCGCTTGATCTTTCGAGACAAGCAGCTTCGGCGGGACGTGCGCAGCAAAGAGCCGCGCCTGCTCGCGCGAGCTTTGTGCGAACCCGAAAATAGCACAGGCTGGCGGTGAAATTTTTAAATTTTAACGTAGCTTTATTTTTCATCATGCGAGCTAAATTTTACGCACCGTCATTTTGCGCGCCCGAATTTTTACCACCTTGATTTTCGCCGCTTAAATTTTCAGCGCTCCGATCTTCGCCACCTAAATTTTGCGAGGCGGGATTTTGTTCGCTCGCAGCTTCGGCGCTAGAGTTTTGCGAAGCGCTTTTGTTTGGATTGCGATCTGAAATTTTATCTTGCGAGCCGAGATTGTGCTTCATCGTGCTTTGATCCAAAAGCTCTATTCGATCGAGCTTGCCGTGTCTTAGGCGTACCACTTTGTCGGCGAATTTACCGAGCTCTTCGTTGTGCGTGACCAAAAGCAGCGTCTTGCCCTCGCTGCGAAGCGTCTGAAAGAGCTGCAAAACCACGCGCTCGTTGGCCTCGTCGAGGTTGCCCGTAGGTTCGTCGGCGATGATGATGTCGGGATCATTGATGAGTGCGCGCGCGATGCAGACACGCTGCTGCTCGCCGCCGCTAAGCTCGCTAGGGCGGTGCGTGATGCGGTGTCCGAGCCCTACTTTCTCAAGTGCTGCCTTGGCGCTGTCCTCGTCCACGCAGCTGTGGTAGTATTGATTTAACATAACGTTTTCGACGGCCGTTAGATAGGGGATTAGGTGAAACTGCTGAAACACGAGACCGATCTTTTTGCGGCGAAATTCTAAAATTTGCTCGTCGTTTAGCGCGCTCGCGTCGGCTCCGCCTAGGATGTATCTGCCTGCGGTGGGGGTATCCATCAGGCTTAGGATATTTACGAGCGTGCTCTTGCCGCTGCCGCTTGGGCCCATTATGCTGACCCACTCGCCGCTTAAAACGGCGAAGCTGATATTATCCAGAGCCTTGACCTCGCCGAAGTATTTGCAGATGCCTTCAAATTTTAAAATTTCCATGTCATTCCCTTAATAGATTCGCTAAATTCGGATTCAGCGCCTTTTTGATCGGATAGTAGCTTGCCGCGAGCGCAAAAATCAGGCTCAGCGCGACCGCCGCAAAGAGGCTAATCAGCCTAAAATCCACGCTGCTTGAAAATATCAGATGCCCTAGTAAGATCGCGAGCAGGTATCCCACGAATACTCCCGCTAGCGAGCCTGCGACGCAGACGGTTAAAATTTCGCTCAGGATTAGGTGGAGCAAATTTTGTTTGCTCGCGCCGATTGCGCGGATGAGTGCGAACTCTTTGATACGCGAAAGCAGGATCGAGCTAAGGCTCGTGTTGATGCAGACCGAGGTGATCAGAAGGATCGTAATGCCGATAAGAAGCATCAAAAGCTTGATTTTGTTTAAGATGATGCCCTGGGTCTTGGATACCTTGCCGATCGGTGCGAAGCTCATCTGCGCATCGCTTAGGCTCTTTGAAATTTCGCTAAGCTGCTTAAAATCGCCGCTTACGATCGCTTCTGCGTAATTTACCTGCGCAGGCTGATTTAAAATTTTTTGCGCTAGCGGCAGCGAGATTAACAGCATGCCGTCCTCTTTCTGCCCGTCATAGACGATGCCTTTTATCTTTACCTTACTCGTTTCGTTTGAGCCGATCGGCGTGATCTCGATACTATCGCCGAGCTTCGCGCCCAAAAGCTTAGCAAGATCCTGCCCGATGAGTGCGTTTTTATCGTCGAAATCTACGCCTATAAACGAGCCCTCTTTAAGATCCAAAAACGGCATAGTATCGCGCAGAGAGGAGAAATTTACGCCCATGATGATGCCTGAGTTTACGCCTAAATTTGCGCTGCCGAAAAGATATTTATTCGCGCTTTTTAGAGCTGGAATTTTAGCAAATTTCGCATCGAGCGCTGCTTCGTCCATATGGGAATTTTCTAAATTTGCGGGGCTTACGATTAAATTTGCGCCGTAGCTGTTTAACTCGCTGGCGACCTTTTTATCGATGTCGGCGTAGATATTTACGAACGCCGCGCAAACTGCGCTGCCTAGCATGATCGCGACGAAAATCACGAAGCTGCGGATGCCGCTGTTGATGATACTTTTAAAGATCGCGCCTCTGAAAAACGCGCCGTTATTTCCTACCATAAAGCACCTCCGCAGGCAGTAGCTTGATCACTCCGCGTAGCGGCAGAATCGAGCCGATAATGCAAATAAGAAGTCCAAAAACGATGCTAAGCGGAAAAACCATAAGCGAGACGCCGATAAAGGAGCCAAAAATTTGATACGCGATCGCCCAGCTAAGCACGTAGCCCACGACTGCGCCCACGAGTGAGCTTGCTACGCAGATGACGAAAATTTCGGCGGCGAACTGGATATAGATCATAAAATTGCTCGCTCCCAGCGCCTTAAGCAAGCCGATCTCCTTTTTGCGCTTGTAAATTTCGCTGCTTAGCAGGCTCGTGATGCAGATGCTTGAAATCAGCAGAGATAAGATACTTACGACGCCCATTAAATTTTGAATTTTTTTCGTGATGCCGCTTTGAGCTTCGCTGACGCTAAGCACCGCCTTAGCGGTCGCGTTTGGATACTCCTCGGTGATTTGATATGCGATGGAGCTAACGTATGCTGAGCAGTACCAGGTGTCGTATTCTGTGGCGTCTAGATTATCAAGGCTCCTTCTTGCCTTTACGGACAGATCGTCTTCCGGGATCGTCATGGCGCTAACTTCTGCCTTGGCGATGAGGCCCTCTTTGTGCGTTAGCTTTTGTACCAGCGATAAATTTGCGATCAGCTTTTTGGCTTCATCCTCCGCGCCGTGTAAAATCCCAACGACTTTAACCTCATAATCTCCAAGCTTAACCGCATCGCCGATCTTAAGCCCTAGCGCGTCGCCTGCGAGCACCTCATCCTCGGCGCCGTCTTTTACCCACTGCCCCTCTACGCTCCAAAATGGATAGAGCGAGCGCACGCCCGATCTGAAATCAGGCTCGTCGCTAACGCCCACGTCCTTTTCAAAGTAGGTTCCCACGACGTCGTAATCTCCTGCGCGGGTAGTTAAAAAAGGCGCAAAGGCGGTGATATTGTTGCGCCAAAAAATTTCTTTGATCTTATGCAGCTCGCTTTCTTTTAAAAAATCATCGTTTTTAAGCGGAGAGTATTCGCGCCCACCGATCTCGATACTTAGGCTTTGCGAGCGCGGTAGCACTACGATATTTGAGCCGTAGCTGCGTAGCTCCTTAGCGACCTGATCGCCGATTTTTAGCGTGATATTTAGCATGCAAGCGATCAGCGAGACCGATAAAAATATGGTCAAAAACGCTAGAATTTTGCTATCCCTGGAGTTTAAAATGGAGGATTTGATGATGCGTAAAAACATTATTTAAGCTCCTTTAGCGTGCCGTTTTCATCTACATATCGCTCGGGGTGCGCGGTGAAAGCGTTTGCATTCGCTTCGCTTTCAAAAAAGTAGGTGCGTCCGTAGTAAAGATAGCTAAATTTAGAGGTGTTTAAAATTTCTTTTCTACTGACCGGATCGATCACCTTTTTATCCACGATCTCCGAGAAATAGGACGCGCCGTCCTCAATCGTCTTAAGCGCGATGACGATATTTTGCCCCTCTAGCTTATAATCCAGCGGGATCGGATTGCAGCCGCCAAGCTTGCCGACGCTCGGCAAAAATATCCGCACGTTGCAAGCGATGCAGATGAGCTCGTCGCCTTTTTTGATATAGCCCATATCGCCGCAGATCGAGCACGCGTCAAAAACCGCGACCGGGGCAAATTTGTCCGTGAAGCGGTTTAGTAGAAAAAACCTGACCTTGTGCCCGTCGTCGGTGACGTAGGCAAAGCGGTGCAGCTTGCCGTCCTTTACGATGTTTGCATCGATCACGAATTCCGCGCCTTGCGGCTCGATAATCTTAGGCTCATCGATCGTAGGCGGTTTTGAAGCGACCAAGATATAATAAAGCCCCAAAAAGCTGATTAGAATCCCAAGCGATAAGATCAGGCTAAAATCTCTAAAAATGGCAAATCTGCCCGCTTTAACCTCTCTAAATTTTATAATGTCCGCTTCGCGAGGCACTCGACTTGGCGCACGAAATGCCGTAAGCAGCGCAATTAGCGCGGCTATAAGGCAAAGAGCTAGCGTCAGATAGGAGTTGTTGTAATGGATGATTTTAGCGATGACGCTTAGAAACTCGGACGAGCCGATCGCGTTTGAAAGCCCTTCAAAACCCTTCGCAGCTAGCGCTTTGGGCGCGTCTGCCTGGCGCAGATCAAGGCCCAAAAAGCCGATTTTGGCGATAAAGGCAAACGCCCACGCGATGACGAATGACGCCAGCTTTGCACCTCTACTCGCACGCGCTAGAGCTGAGCGATAAATAAAATAGAATAAAATGAGCGCCAGCGCACCTAAAACCGCCATAAAGAGGTTGGTTAGGCTGAAGCTGTCCAGTAGCTCGCCGGAGAAAATTTTAAAATTCATCCCTATGAAGCGGTATTCAAATCCATACGTGCAACCAAGAGCAAAAAGAACGGAGGCGGTGAGATATAATCGCTTAAACTTAAACGCAAGCAGTAGCGCGAGCAGCGCTAAAAGTGCGAGCGCATCAAATACGATCTTGCCCGTATCGGCGTTTGCCGAGCGCGCAAATGTGCTAAAGCACAGCGCCCCGAATGCAGCTCCCAAAAGCGCGGGCAAAAACGATGCGCTGATAAAGCGCCTGTCGCCCAGATACGCGCTTAAAAATGCAAGCGGGAAAAGAGCCAAGCTTATGTGATAAAAAAATATCGTCATTAAAAATCCTCATCGAGCCTAATGCGCATAAATCGCCTATAATCGCTTAAATTTTAAAATTTTAAAACCTACGTCGTTTTGTAAATTTTAAAATTTCAAACCCACTCGCAAAAAGTCTGCAGCGATAAGAGCCGCCCGCAAAGAGAAATTTCGCCACGCTCTTGCTTTGGTTCTGTTTAATCCTTGCGGCGCGCTAAATTTAAAATTTTAAAATTTCAAGCCTCTTGAAATTTTAAAATTTTGCCGCAACTAAAAGATTCGTAAGCTTAAACGCATTAAAGCAAAAACGATGCGCTTTGGCTGCGGCGTAATGGCAAATTTAAACGGGCTAAAGTAACCGCCTTAAATTTAAAGCGCGCGGCTAAACCCAATACCGCTAGGGCTCCGCCGAAAACGAACTCGGCGGAGCCATCTATGATTTACTCTTTAGGAGCGCCTGTGTATTGGAAAGTGTATTTAACCGAGAACGGCTCCCACCATTTGCCTACGCCGGTCGCTTTATCTGCGTGGCGGCCGAATCCGTTGGCGCTTGGATTTTCGATGTTATAGGTTAGCTCGTAGTTGCCTACACCGTTTACCATCTTGATATTGGCGCCGTAGTGAGGACCGTCGCTAGCTACCATCGGCATGAAATTTCCCTTTTGAATCTTGCCGGTATCTAGGTTTTTAAGCACGTAAGCGATCTTTAGGTAAGGGATCCACTCGCCCTCGCCAAATCCGTTTGCGTTGCCTTTGATAGCGTGGATATCCGCCTCAAGGTGGATGTCCGCCTTGCTAGGAGCTAGATCGATGCCTTTAGGCTCCATATCGATAGGCTGAAGATACACAGCAGCGATCTCCATTCCATTTTGCTCAATCGGCTCGCCGATCGGATGCTCTCCCGCCATTGCTATAACAGAGGCTAGGCTTAGCGCCAACATACCTGAAAAAATCTTTTTCATCTTTTCTCTCCTTATTAAGATTTGTT
>NZ_CALIJF010000165.1 GCF_938018035.1 uncultured Campylobacter sp.
CATCAGCCACTGCGTATCGCGCGCGTAAAACGTGCATTGCGGCAGCTCAAACGGCAGATCGCAAACGGGCACGTCAAGCAGCCTAAGCTCATCCTCGCCCAAACGATACTCGCGCCTAAGCTCGTCTCGCAGGAAGGCGAGGGCGTCTTTTACGTACCGATCGATGTCCCAGGCGTCGCTGCGCGAGCAAGACCCCTCATCGTCCACATCCGCCGTGTCTGCAGACACGAGGCAAAACGGCACCTCACCGAAGCTTTCGCTTTTTAGTTCCGCGTACCAAATAAAGCCCTCGTCCGTCGCGACCTTTTCAAGCTCGCCAAATTCCCAAGCCATTTTTTGCATTTTATCTCCGCCTCTATTTTCGCGTCATCTTTTAAAATTTTGATGCCACACCCGTTTTTTGCGCGCTGTGTTTAATCCCCGCCGAAATAGAATTTCGCCGCTTTTTAAGCGGGCAGGCACAAAAACGCTAGGCGATCTTTTTCATCCGAAGCCACGCGAACAAAAATGCCGCAGGCGCTGCAAAGTCCATCAGCACGGATATGCGCGAGCCGTCGCCTGAGATGACGGACAGTATGCCGCCCGCGAATGAAACCCCCACGGCGATCAGAAATAGCGCGTTTTGCGTGTCTTTATACAGCCCGTAATAGAGCCTAGCTATGAAAAACAGAACCGCCAGCGCGCCGATAATCGTAAAGGCGCGGTTTTGCAATATCGAAGCAACCGCATAGGCAATCGCGGTGATAATTATAAATTTGACGTTGGAGACGGTATCACTGCCCGCAAGCTCGGAGATGCCTTTCGCCGCACGGTAAAGAAGGATGAGCGAGCCCAGACCGAGACACGCCCTGATGCTAAAAAGCCCCTCGCCGCCCGGTAGGTGCTCCGTAAGCACAGAAATCAGCATAAGCGCGGCCGATATGATGCCGAAGCGCCTTGCATCTGCGAGCTTGTCGCGATTGAAGGGGTTTTGCATACCGCCGAAGCCGCCGCCCATGCCGCCCGAACCGCCTAAACTGCCGCCGGAGCTTTTGAAACTTCCTTGCATTTTGCCTCCTTATTTGCGCGATCGCGCGTAGAAAATACTTACTGCAATTTGCCCGTCCTGCCCGCGCGCTTTTAAATCGGTACGCGGCGCAACCTCGCCGTTAAATTTTGCTGCTTGCTGCGATACGACGAGCGTTTTAAATTTAAAAGCGACGCGATATGTATCGACACACAACCTCACACAATCCGCATAAGCGATAAAGTGCGAGTAGCGATGACAAGCGAGCCGATTTGAAATTTTAAAATTTTAACGCAGTTTGCTTTAAAAATTTAAAATTTCAAAAGACCCGCTGTCGTCCGTCTCGCGCGGCGATGAAATTTTAACGCCGCGCCTTACGGCGAAATTTCACGCCGAAATTCTAACTCAAAATTCCACGCCCGTAGCACAGAATTTAAAGCCCAAAAAATTCCATCGCGGCGACTTAGAATTTTACTCGCTAAATTTTACGAATTTTGCGCGCTTTTAAATCCGCAAATTTAATACGCCTTTACGAGCCGTAAATTTTTTAGATATATGACGCCGTCAAAAATGCCGCCCCCATTCGGTGCGGGCCAAGAAATGGCGATTCTTTTCGGCTCCCTGTCATATTCGGGCGAGCAACGATTCTTTGAGCAGTCTATTTTAAACACCTCTTTATCGTTGCTGTCAAAATCCGTCTGGGTAGAATTTTTAGGAATTTCCAGCGTGTGGATTATGCGATACGGCTCGCCCTCTTTTGTGCGGGCGGACGTTATTTTTATTAGCGTATCTCCGCTGCCATCCGAAGTCCTATAAACCCCGTCTTGCCCCAAGCCCGCCAGCTCGAATTTTTTCTCCTTGCTATAAAATGCCGAGATTATGGAGCAGCCGCTAAAAAGCAAAACTGCCGCAAATAACGCAAACGCTCTCATCTTTCCTCCTTAAGCGGGTTAAATTTAGTTTTTAAAACTATGAATAGGCGCGGGGATCTGGCCGCCGCGGGCGATGAAGTCTGCGGATGAGTTTTTATTTACGCTCATCACGGGCGCGCTGCCGAGTAACCCGCCAAACTCCAGCGTGTCGCCCTTTTTACCTTTTGGGATTATGCGCACGGCGGTCGTTTTTTGATTTATCACGCCGATCGCGGCCTCGTCGGCTATGATCGCGGCGATCGTCTGCTCTGGCGTATCCTGCGGGATCGCGATCATATCGAGCCCCACCGAGCAGATCGCGGTCATCGCTTCGAGCTTTTCTA
>NZ_CALIJF010000166.1 GCF_938018035.1 uncultured Campylobacter sp.
GCTTTAAAATTTCTTTGAGCTTGTTTTGCAGATTTTCGTTGTAAATCGGGCTCATTAGCTCCAGCCTGCGCTCCAAATTTCGCGGCATCCAATCCGCACTCGCTATGTATAGGCTGGGCTGGGCGTGCGCGAAGTAAAAAATTCTAGCGTGCTCCAGGTATTTGCCGACGATCGAGATCACGCGGATATTTTCGCTAACGCCCTTAAGCGCTGGGCGCAAGCAGCAGATGCCGCGCACGATGAGATCGATCTTTACGCCCGCGGCGCTTGCTTTATACAGCGCCTTGATCATATCGCCGTCGACAAGAGCGTTCATCTTAGCGATGATCCTGCCGGCAGAGCCTTTCTTCTCCTCGTTTTTTATCATCGCTAAAAGCCGCTCTTTGATCTGCATCGGCGACATAGAGAGGTTGCCTAGCTTGCGGTTTTTGTTGTAGCCCGAGAGGATGTGGAAGAAATTCGTCGTGTCCTTATCAAAGCGGTCGCCGCAGGTAAAAAAGCTCACGTCGGTGTAAATTTTAGCGCTCGAGCCGTTGTAGTTGCCCGTGCCTAAGTGGATATAAAATTTTAGCTTGCCGTCCTCTTTTTTGATGATCTGCGTTACCTTGGCGTGGACTTTAAAGCCCGTGATGCCGTAGATCACGTGCGCGCCGGCGTCTTCGAGCGCCTTTGCCCAGTGCAGGTTGTTTTCCTCATCAAACCTCGCCTTAAGCTCGACCATCACCGTTACCTGCTTACCGTCGCTTGCGGCCTCGATCAGGCTCTGGACGATCGGGGAGTTTTTCTCCACGCGATATAGCGTCATACGGATCGAGATGACTTTCGGATCCTTAGCTGCTTCTTTGATGAGTTTTTGCACCGGATCGAAGCTCTCGTAAGGATGGATTAGCAGGATATCCTCCTTCTCCATCGCGCTCATAACGGAGGTGTTTTCGTTAAAGGGGGGCAGCGTCTTTGGCAGATACTGAGGATGGGCTAGAAAGGAAAAATCCTTATTGGAAGCGATCTCCCAAAGCCCGTCCAGCGTAAGCGGCACGGCGCATTCATATATATCTTTGTAAAAAATTTTAAGATGAGAATTTAGAAATTCTAAAAGCTCGGCATCGGCGTCCTTTTCGATCTGAAGCCGCACGAAAGCCCCTTTGCGGCGCAGTTTAAGCCCCGCTTCTAGGATCATCATAAAATCGTCCGCTTCCTCCTCTTCGATCACGATATCTGCGTTTCGCGTGACGCGGAAGGCTGCGGAGCTGATGAGCTTGTAGCCCGGGAAAATCTCCTCCGCATGGCGCTTTACGATAGTGCCGATCGGCACGTAGGTGTTTTGCGCGACCTGCACGAAGCGCGGGATCACGC
>NZ_CALIJF010000167.1 GCF_938018035.1 uncultured Campylobacter sp.
AGGCGCAAAGCTAAAACTCTTAACTTTCATGATACTACCCTCCGGTCAATAACATAATTTTTGACTATTATTTTACATTTTTTTTGCTTAAATTACAGTGCAATTTGAAAGATTTATAATTAAAATTTAATTTATTTCAAATGGGACGGCAAATAACGACAACGCGATGAAAACTTAACGATGAAAAAATTTCATAAAATATAAAAAATGCGGAAATTTATCAAAAATTTCAGCAAATTTTAAAATTCAAAAGCTCTGTTACGATTTGATGTTGAAATAAATTTTACATCCGCTACGAAAAGCCGGCTCGCTTACGGCGAGTTGAGCGCGATTTTTTTGCTCACGCAACTTCACCCACATTCGCTTTACGGCTTCACTGCTCGTAGATAATTCTCGCAACAAGGCTTGTCACAACTAAAAATCGGGCGGTATTACTCTGTAAAAATTCCTAGTGCAGCGAATTAAAAACATCGCAATTTGGACTTTGCAAAAACATGACCAGCTATTTTTCCAAAGTTCATCGGCGCTATGTTATAACAGAGACGATTTTAAAAAAGCACCCGATCCGAATTTCATCAGAACTCGAGCGCTTGAAATTTCAAATACCCAAATATGAAATTTAGCTAAAACAGACCGAATTTACCGTCCTTGCGCTTATAAAGCACGCGCATTTTAGCATCCATATCGTTAAAGACCAAGAACTGATCGGTACTTTCTTTAAGCTTATTTAGTGCTTCATCGATCTCTAGCGGCTTATATAGATCCAGCTCGGTAGGGACGATCTCATCGACTTCATCATTTAAATTTAGCTTATTGGCACCGACTGCATTATCTACGGCGTTTTGTTTCATTTCGTCGCGATTTTTATGAGAATTTACCTTATCGTGGTATCTGCGTAGAACTTTTGAAGCGCGATCTACGATGAGATCGACGGCGGCATAGAGATCTTTATCTTTTTGGCGCACGACTATAGTGTCTTGATGCGCTAAATTTAATGAAAAATCTACCACAAAGCCCTTTTTGCCTTGCTTCTCGTCGGCAGAAATTACACAACGCCCAGAGATGATGTCGAGATTATATTTTTCTAGCGTCTCAAATGCGTTTTCGACATAATTTTTGATAGCTTCCGTTAGCTCAAACTGCTTACCTACGATATTTAAATTCATCGTCTCTCCTTTGCTTTATGGTTTTTGAATAGTACGCCTATGATATGTGATCTGTGGCCTTCCCATAACCGCTACGTTGGATTTTACTACCACGTCTACGAGCGCAGCATGGCTTAAAATTCTGCCCACACTACCGTTTGCAAGCCTTTCGGACGAGCCTTGCCCGAAATTACTATAAGCGACGGTATGATCGTCAGGTGCACCTAGCTGTTTATCGAAATATCCAAATGTCACGGTGATATCAAACATCTTTTGAGCCGGATCATTTGACGGATACTCAAGAGTAATCGTATTTAACGTAGGATAGGTCGCAGCCGTAGCACCCCCCTCTTTAAGCTCAGTAGTTAGATACTGATGCTTTTGCATAGCAAGGACTGCCAGCTCCGTAGCACTCTGAGCTAGCAGTAGCGCCTGCTCTCTGCCTTGGATATTATTGACATCGCGAGCCGTCATAGACGCGATAGATAACGCCGTAATTGCCGTAGTCGCTACAATGATGATAAAAAATATGGCCGCTACTAGAGCAAAGCCTTTTCGCATAGTTTTCATTAGTACACCACCTGTGCTTTACAAACGTTTAGATCCAGCTCTGCAGGATCGAAATTTCTGCCGTCGTCTCTCATACATAGTTTAAGTGCAACGGCGCCGTTATCGTCCTTAAACCTAAATAAGCTCACATCCTCTGCTAGTAACGAGCTGCTAGCAGTGTTATATGAGTGCGCATCACCTGCGACAGTACTCCATGGGCGATAGTTATATTTTAAAACTAAATCAAAATTCTTACTTAATACATTACCAGCATTATCTCTCATATATACAATACTATCCCTACCCCCTAAATCTGGAACAATCGCGTAGGCGCTATGAGCTATATAGTACTGCTCGGAGAATTCCTGCGATTTATCGTTATTTGGATTTAATGGATATTGGTTGATAGTAATAGTTTCGCTTTCTTTATTATTGGTACCCGTAGTACTAGGAGTGCCTACGGCGATCAGCACGCGATTGCTACCGTTCACGTCGACCTTTCTATCGTAGCCAAAGCCTATACCTACGCTAGTAGGTGAAGCATCATTCGTGACGACTTTAAATATAACAGCAACCTGAGTATTATTAGACGAAGTGTTATACGCAGTAGCCCTTAAATTTCCAACTATATTAGCCACTTGGGGGAAATCACTACCTAAAGATACCATATTAAATTCAGCCCTAGTATTTCCAATGTAGCCTGCATCTTCTGTACCTGCTTTCCATTTGTCATCTCGGAGTTGAGACATCGACATGAAGCCACTCCAACCGGGAGTTCTCTTGTTTATATTTCTCGTCTCTACGCTTTGTCCGATCCACTCTAATATATCGTATTTTGGATCGGTAAGACCGCTGATCGGTACAAATTGGTTTGTTTTAAGCTCTCTGCCTATAGTAGAGCTTTTTATTCTATCTTCCAATCGATTTGTTATTAGCATCATCGCATTTTGCGTTCTAGCTTCCAGCTGATTTACTGCCCGCACATGCACGTAAGATTTATAGATCTTAGTGTATAGATCGGCGCCAAACATTGAGATAATACCTAACACTACGATAACAAATACAAGCTCTATAAGGGTAAAGCCTCTTTTCATATCGCGCTCCTATTAGTTATATCGTCTAGTGACGGTTGTCTGAACGCCGACGCCGATATTAGATAAAAACGCTTTTAAAACGACTGATTTAGCGGCACCGTCTCTCGCTACAGCATCGTTTAGATCCGTAGCAGCGACCCTAACCATCTTTATATTAGTAGGGGCAGCGGACTCGTCGTTAGGTAGATCTCTAAGAACACCTCTTATATCAGTACCAGTAGCATACTGCGCCGCGCTAAAAGGCTCTACTACATAATCTACATCGACATTAATCCTAGTATTGAGGATAAAATCACCCTTGCTACTAGAGCCCACCAAATCACCGACTGTTATATCGGTAGTAAATCGGTCGTAGTCGTCGATATCGTTATAACGACCACCACCAAAAGAAATTCCTTTTCTACCGAATTGATTTTTCGTAGCTGGAGCTTGGGAGCTGATTCCACGCCGACTAGCTTCCGGCAAAATCCCCGGTCTAACTTCCTTGGTACTATTGCCTGAATCATCTACGCCTGGAGTTACGGTCAAAATTCTATCCATGCAGCTCGCATCGCCTCCGCAGCTAGCATCTGCTGCGTATGCGCTATCCCACTGCGCTTTAGATATACGAGACATAAAAGCTTTAGCGTTATATACAAGCTCCTCTTTGATCGCAAGGGCATTTAGCTCGGTCGTCTGCGCGACGATACGCGGAATCGCCATCGTCGTAATCGCCAAAATCACGATAGTAAAGATCAGCTCAATTAGAGTAAAACCTTTTTTCATCTTACATCCTTTCTTTAAAATTTTGAAATTACGGAAACGCAAACTTACTCTGCGTTATCGATGCTAATTATACTATTGTTAAACTTAAATTTAGAATTTATCGCGTAAATTTTTTTGGTTTACAAAGATTTTTAAGCCCGAACGCACAAAAATTTTAAAGAAATTCCATTTTTAAATTTGAACGCGGAATTTAAGCTTGCATTTACTCAAAGACTATAAAATTACGAGCTAAATAAATTCCAAGGATTTTTTATGACAAATCTAAGTAAAATTCTATTCGCTCTCCTATTTATCGCGTTTATCGGCGGCTGCAGTGGCAAAGGCGACGGCGAGCTTTTTAATCTAAGCCCTGAGGCATGGTATTCTAAAATTTTAGAAGATATCAATAACGCCAGCATGGAGGATGCCGAGAAGCACTACACTAGCTTTTCTAGCGAACATATCGCTTCGCCTCTGCTTGAGGAGATGACGCTCATTATGGCATGGGCTTTTGTGGAGGATGAAAACTACGAGAAAGCAAACAAATACCTAGACGAATATATCCGCCTCTACGGCACGACACAAAAGATCGAATATGCGAGATTTCTAAAAATTAGAGCAAATTTCGATTCCTTTAGCCGCCCAAATCGCAACCAAAAGCTAATGCTAAACAGCATCGACGAAATTCGAAAATTTATAGCTGAATACCCGCAGAGCGAGTATCGTCCGCTGCTTGAGACGATGCTAACAAAGCTACGCCTTGCAGAGCATCAGCTAAATATTGATATAAAAGACCTTTACCAGCGCACCGACCGCGAGAGTTCTGCCAAAATTTACGAGCAGCGCATCGAAGAATCCCCGCTAAACGGCACTGACGTCATTAAACCGCACTCGCCTTGGTATCGCGCGATTTTTGAGTAGGAGGAGCGATGCAACTGATGCAAAATACAACCTTCCCTAGCGATCTGCCTATCATCGTCGAGGACGAGCTATTTTTATATCCGTTTATGATAGCGCCCCTTTTCATCGGCGACGAGCATAACAAAAAAGCTCTCGATCTAGCCGCCAAAAACGAATCTATGATAATGGTCGTAAGCTCAAAGTCGGAATTTAGCGGCGATAGAAGCTTCGGCGGTATCTATAACGCAGGCGTCGTGGGCTCTGTGATGAGAACCGTGCCGCTTCCCGACGGTCGGGTTAAAATTTTATTCCAAGGCGCGCTAAAAGGCAAAATCGTAAAAGAAATTTCGCAAGATCCGCTGGTCGCTACCGTCGATATCATCCACGACGAGCGCGGCAACGACCAGAAATTAGACGCACTGGTAAGCGTGCT
>NZ_CALIJF010000168.1 GCF_938018035.1 uncultured Campylobacter sp.
CTCATCAAAGGCAGCAGCCGTATTCGCGCGCCGTGTAAAGCTGCTCGGCGTAGAATTTTACTCGCTCAAAATGCAGCGTGCCGCTTCACAAGCACAAAATTTAACCCGTTAAGGCGCCACTTGACGGCGCGGTATGTATAACCGAAAACAGATGCTCAAGGCCACGCTCGCTTAAAATTTAAAGCTGCACTTCAAAAATAAAGCCATGCTCGCTTGAAGCGCAAAGTCGCGTCTGTTTAAAGTGCGGAGCCGCGTCCTAATCAAAATTTGTCCGAGACGTAAAGCTACGCTCAATCAAAACGCAAAATTTCGCTCGCTTAAAACACGAAGCCGTGGGCACTGAAAATGCGAAGCTGCGATCGTTAAAATGCAAAGCCGCACCTAATCAAAATTTTTAAGCTTTTTCAAAATTCCAAACCCGCTTAAAATTTTAAAATTTAGTCCGCTTTACTCTCTTGCGAGCCCGTTTTTATCGGATTTATCGCTGATTAGTTTGCCGCTTTCGTCGTATTTTTTGGCGCGCACGAGCCTGCCACGCTCAAACTCGCCCTCGGCTTCGAGCTTGCCGTCTGCGTAGTAGTGCTTCGCCGTGCCCGTCTCCAGGTCATCCTTGAATGTAACTCTAGCCTTGAGCGCGCCGTTTTCGTGATATGTTTCATAAAGCCCGTGCTTACGCCCATCTCTGAACATTACCTTCGCCGCAAGCGCACCGCTTGCGTAGTATTGCTTACTCGTGCCCGTTTGCCTGCCGCGCTCGAACTCGTATTCGCCCTGCAGCGCGCCGCCCTCGTAGTATTCGCGCACGGTGCCGTCGCGCTCGCCGTCTTTAAAATTTTCGACTACGCGCATCTTGCCGTCTTCGTAAAACAACTTCCAAACGCCCTGTTTGCGGTCATCCTTGTATGCGCCCGTCTGCCTTAGCGCGCCGCTTTCGTAGTACCATTTTTCCATACCTTGGCGCTTGCCCCTTTTGTAGCTTCGCACGCCGCGCACTTTGCCGCTTTTGTAATAATCCACGTCCTTGCCGTTTCGCAGCCCGCCCTTATACGGATGGCGCGCGCTTACTTCGCCGCTTTCGTAGTAGTCGGTGAAAATGCCCTCGCGCCTGTCCGCTTTATACGCGCCCCGCTGCTTTAGCTTGCCGCTTCCCTGATAATACAGCTTGTAAAAACCCTCGCGTTTGCCGGCTTTGTATTCGCTTTGCGATCTCAGCTCGCCGCCGTCCGCGTAGTAGCTCTTCGCGACGCCGTCGTATAGGCCGCCCTTTAGCGGATATTCGTTTGAAGGCTTATCTCTGCCGTCAAAGTAATCGCGCTGAAGCACCGTAGTACCGTCCTTTACGTCAATCTCTCTGATAAGCGTCGGCGGCAGCGGCTTTGCTCTGGGGTAGACGACGCCCATAAAATTTATGTCGTAGAGATCCTCGGCGCTATAATGCAGCACCTTGAGCGTCCCGCTGTAGGGCTTGTCCGCTACGAAATACAGGCCGTTTTTCAGGACCGGCTCGGGTTGCATTACGATTTTTGGCTCCAGAGCTTGCGCGCCCAGCGCCAAAAGCGGAAGCAGAAGCCTAAACGCGCTTGTATTTAAAAATTTCACAACTTTAGCCTTTATATTTTATAAATTACTGCCAATTAAAGCTATTTTGAATTAATTTTTATTCTTTTGCTTTATCAAATCAACCAACCATTCTGGTAGTTGCTTAATTTTGGTTATAATTCCATCATAGTCAATCAATTTATCAGAGCTTTTTGATTTATCTAAAAAATCACTTGGATTTTTAGAAATAATATTAATTGTAGAAGCCATTAATTCTTTTAGTAATTCTGGATTAGTTTCATTTAGATTAGATATTTGCTCTTTATAGCTAGCATAGGAACTCGCAACTGCAACCTTATGAGCATATTCTTGTTCTAGCCTCATGGCTTCTTTGCGTCTATTTGAGCAAAAGATGGCAAGCCAGATAAAAGGTAAAGCCATAGTTATTTTTGAAAAAAATCCAAAAATCATAATGTAAATTTTATCACCAGGTATTATGGATACATTATAAGTTTTATTTACTCCGTCTTTTATTTGGGATAGTTCTGTAATTACTGCGCTAATATCCTTATTTAAAATTTCATTTACTCCAATAAAAGTCCATACGGCAACAGCAGCTATCGCAATTATACTTAAAATAAACCCAAAATCCCACTTTTTGACAGTTTTGCTAA
>NZ_CALIJF010000169.1 GCF_938018035.1 uncultured Campylobacter sp.
TATTCACATTCATGAATATATGGATCTTTTAGGGTAAATTCGCCATGATCTCCCAACCAAAACGTCGCATGCTCAAAATTATCAATAGCAAATGTCGCATGGTGCTCGCTATACACCCTGCGCGATCTGCATTTTTTGCCTTCGTAATCATAATGATCTGCGAGCTTTTTATAAAATTCGATGCTTTCGTTATCAAAGTCGTAGCCCAGCGCGATATCTTGATTTCGCCCGTCGTAAAAATGAATATAGTCGAAATCGAGGTTGTAATAAACTTTGCAATGATCATTATCGCCGTTTATTATAGCATCGCCGCAATATTTTTCTAGCTTTAATTTCTCTTTTTCAAACTCATGCCGTAGCTCAATCTGCTCAGACGGGTCTAAATTTTGTGTTTTCTCAGTAAAAAATTTCTCTTCATACCTAAGCGCTTTTTGCAATAAAATAGTCGCATATTCGGCTTTTTTGGAATAAAAATATAGGAAATAAGAGGTGTATAACATAAAGATAAACCCTACAAAAATCATAAAATTTCTAAGTAGTTTTTTCAAATCGTTACCTTTTTAGATGCTTTATAGATTATTGGGTATCTCTCGAACCAACTGAATGCGTTTGCATGATTTACTCCTTAGTAAAAAATTTCTTTTTATCTATCAGATACGATATTTCACATTTAGTCTCCAACCTACTATCTTTAATCTCCTTAAGCCTTATAGTAAAGCCGAAGCCCAAACCAGGAAGATTTCTCTCAATATCCAACGCGTAGTATCTATCTTCATAAAAAATGGGTCTAAAATAAACGCCTTCCACATAATTTCTATAATTTTCTAGATGAATCCTACTTTTATACGGATCATAATTAAAATCCCTTATAGCTTTGGTACACTCTTTGATATCTAAAATATAGGCTAAATTTTTAGCAAGATTGTTCGATACGTTATATTCCGCATACTTATAGAACATTATATATAAAAGCCTATGATCGCCGATCTTATACAAAGTGAAACCTCTGCCACGATACCCTGCTTGAACCGTTCTATTC
>NZ_CALIJF010000170.1 GCF_938018035.1 uncultured Campylobacter sp.
ATCGGCAAAGACTATATGCAGCGCAATAAAATAGACTTCGTGCGCTGGATGTTTAGTCCAAAGCACATCTTGCGCTCCAATGCGCCGTTTGATTCGAACGAGCCGCTAGAATTAAAATTTAAAGAGCCCAAAAGCAAGCACATAATCTACAATTTTTTCGAGCTCATCATACTTTATGCGATAATCGCGCCGTTTTTAGCGATCTATGTAGGGATTTTTCTATTTTTCGCGGGGTTCGTCATCAAAATTTTATAATAAATTTAAAATTTGCGACGCGGATGTAGAGAGGGCATTGCATAGACGCCGTTTTCGTTGCAGAATTTCAAAATTTTATACTGCGCCTCTTGCTAAGCACGCTACGCTTATTATGTTTTAAGAGATAAAATTTCAAAATTTTATCGCCGAATCCACGGCTTGTGGAATTTATGCCGTATTTTCTGTTTCTTGGGGCAGGAAGGGGTTGCGAGGTCACATTTCTCGCGGGCGCCGCCTCCGCAGCACCGCATTGCTCTACTCGCCCGCAAACCACACCTAACCCTCTACAACGCTATATGGGCGATGCGCTCGCGTTAAATTCTTTCTATTGCGGCTACGCCGCATGAAATTCTTTAGAGGTAAATTTATCGTATTTGGAATTTTAAAATTCCATCTGTGGCTGCCAAACCAATTTATCCGCCGATAAATCATCAAACCGCCAAGCCGTCCGCCGATCGTCAAGCTTCCGCTCGACCGCGAACTAAACTAGCCGCCAGCCAAACCGATCGGCAACCGACTAGTCGTCAAACAACCGACCGATTGAAAATCGATCGTCTAGCCGTCAAATCAATCGATGAAATGCCCGTAAGCTAGCTATTGATATGATTGTAAAATCAACCGACCAGCTGCCGAATTTATCGATAGCGGAGCCGTATAAAACCGACCGACCGCTAAAAGCAGTAGCCGCAGACTAGAGGAGCGCGCCCGAATTGCAAAACGACTGAATGCCGAACCGATATACCGCCGACCGATTGGCAGCCGAGCCGTATAAAACTAACCGACTGACCGCCGAACCGATCGCCGAGCCAAAGCCCTAGCCCGCGTTACTCTACGTAAATTTTATAATCCCCGTAGCCTAGCGCGTCCATCTCCTCAAGCGGGATAAATTTTAAACTCGCGCCGTTGATGCAGTATCTCATACCGCCCTTCTCTCTCGGCCCGTCCTCAAAGACGTGTCCTAAATGGCTGCCTCCTACGCGGCTTGAGACCTCGACGCGCTGCATACCGTGGCTGTCATCTTGCGCGTACGCGATCGCATCGGTCGTTATCGGCTTTGAAAAGCTCGGCCAGCCGCAGCCTGCGTCAAATTTATCGGTGGATGAAAAAAGCGGCTTTTTCGACACGATGTCGATGTAGATGCCCTTTTTATAATTCTTGTCGTATTCGCTCGAAAACGGCCGCTCTGTCGCCTTTTCCTGCGTGACTTGATACTGAAGCTCGGTTAAATTTTTCTTCAGCTCCTCCTTGCTTTGCACTTTAAATTTCTCATCGTCCTCAAGCGGCTTTTTGGCTAGGCGCAGATCGATGTGGCAGTATCCGCCGGGATTTTTGCCGAGGTAGTCTTGATGATACTCCTCTGCGCGGACGAAATTCTTTAGCGGCGCCACTTCGACGGCGATCTTTTCTTTAAATTTCGCCTGCTGCGCGGCTATGAAAAAGCGCGCGAGCTCGCCGCTCGCCTCATCGGCGTAGTAGATGCCCGTGCGGTATTGGCGACCGCGGTCGTTACCCTGCTTGTCGATCGAGAACGGATCGATGATGCGGAAATAATGCGCCAAAATTTCAGGCTCGCTGATGACGTTGGCGTCGTATTTTAAGTGTAGCGTCTCGGCATGATCGCTGCTATGTAAGCCCTCGTAGCTTGCTTTATCGCTCTTGCCGTTGGCGTAGCCTACCTGCGTCGCGACTATACCGTCGAGCTGTTTGTAATACGCCTCCATCCCCCAGAAGCAGCCGCCTGCTAGATAAATTTCTTTTACGTTTGCGTTCACGCCGCCTCCTTTAACTTTAAAATTTGCGTCCGACGCACCGGCGCTACTGCCGCCTGCGGCATTGAGCGCGACTAAATAACCCGCCGCCAAAGCAAAGAGGCAGATTAAAACTTTA
>NZ_CALIJF010000171.1 GCF_938018035.1 uncultured Campylobacter sp.
CGATATCTTTAAATTTATTATCCTTGCGGTAATCTATGATAGCCTGAGCTTTTGCCTCTCCGATACCGGGAAGTGCCATAAGCTCTTCTTTACTTGCGGTGTTTAAATTTACTGCTGCTAGCATAAATGCAGGAAGCGATAGAAATAGTGCGGATTTAAATAGGTTTTTCATTAAAATTCCTTTGAGGTTGAAATATTTGTATTGCCAAATAAAACGTCTATTGGCATTGAGCGCTTTTATATACCTATCCCACGTCAGTGCTAGAAAAGGGATGCGCCCATACGCTATTACGCTATCTTGCAATACGTTAAGATTATATTTGTAGCGGGCTTAAAGGGAGATAAAATTTAAGTGGATATATTGAAATTTTATCTGCTTTGATCGTTTTATTAAATAAATACGTTAAATTTTAGCTTGATCTTAAAAATCAGATAGGCGATAAGGCTAGATAGATTAAATTTAACAGCGCCTTTTTTGCTCCTCTTTGGAGACCGAAAAGGATAAAGCTAGATATATTAAATTTAATACCGCAAGCATTGAAACGGGATTTGGATTTAAATCATATAAAAGGCTAAGCGGCGGTACTTATGAAATTTAGCCCTACCTTACCGCGCACGGAGGCTTTACGGGCGATGTTAGACGCATATGGCGACGGGATACTGGTGCTGTGAAAGGCGCGGATACTTTACATGCAAAGCTAGACGAGCAATCTTCATAAAATTTAGCTGCATTCGTAAGCTTGCTTTTGTAGGACATGCTTCTCTGGGCTTGATTTTTTTATAGAATCTTTCATTATATTAAGTAATAACGCCTGCCAAGCTTTATTTGGCATCTAGTTTAAATCATTCAAAAGCCTTATAAGTGCCGGCGGCTTTATAATTTAGATATAAAAGCGCGGCAATGTATTAAAAACGAACGAACGTATTAATCATAAATAAGGCTCGTAGAGGTTAGAAATAAAGATCGCGCCATAGAAGTTAAAAAACAAACGCAACAGATAGTATTAAAAAACGATGCAAACAAGCAAGTATTATAGAAAAATTTCAATCCGTATCATTTTTCACTCAATATAA
>NZ_CALIJF010000172.1 GCF_938018035.1 uncultured Campylobacter sp.
ACGGATTTGCTAAATTTAGCTCATTGTCCGCTTGCGAGTGCGTCGCAAAAGGCGCCAGAGCCGCTAAATCCGCCGCTCGCTCATCCGCAAAATCGCGCTCATATTTAGCGTAAAAGCCTGCCATAGCGCGCTTTTGCAAAAATGCCGTCAGATTTATGCTCATATCGATTAGCCCCACGCCCATAGGTAGCGCGAATGGAAATACTTCGTTTCGTCCCGCCGAGATTATCATTTGCGTATCGCACCTTTGTTATTTTTATCTAATCATAGCCAAATATCAATAAATTTAAGGCTAAATTTTAAAATTCGGCGCGGTAAAATAGCGAATAAATTAAAAATAAATTTAAGCAAATTCTCAGGGGGGGGGGTATTATTGAGACTAAAATTTAAATAAGGAGAGCGTATGGATAAATATGAAAAATTTGTGTTGTCGTTCTTTACGGGAATATTATCGAGTGCTTTGACTACGTTATTTATAAATGGGATTGGTGCCAATACTTTGAGTTCTTTGGTATTGATCGTTTTAAGCGCTATCTCTATTTTTGGCATTTCTTGTATATTTTTTGTAACCAATAAAAGAGAAGAAAGAGAAAAACAAGAGCAAGAAATTAAAAATGAGCAAAAGCACAAACATACTATATTTTATTACTATGAAATTTAAATTTTTAAAGGAGAAAAAATGAAAAAAATTATTTTAAGTTTAGTCGCTTTTGTGTCTTTAGTGTTTGCAGATACCGATTATAATTTTGCTACAGAACTCGAAAAAAAATGCACAAGTATCGGCACAACAAATGAATGCTATGGTGCTGGATTAATATATCACTACGGTGCAGAGGGAGTAAAATTGAATTATGATAAGGCCCTAAAATTCTTTAAAAAAGCATGCGAAGCAAAAGAAGATAGTAAGGAGAAATTTAGTAGTTGCTTTCAGTTGGGACTCATGTATGAAAATGGACGCGGAACGAAACAAAACTACAAAAAAGCGATGGAACTATATACAAAAGCATGCAATGAATATAAAAATGACGGCGATTGCTTTGGGCTTGCTTATGCGTATGAATATGGGATTGGCGTAAAACAAGATAAAGTAAAAGCCGCTGCAGTATATAGAAAAATTTGTGATGCCGATAACGTTTTTTCTGCTTGCTATAACTTCGCCTTGTATAATGAAAACTACAGCGATAAGCAAAAAGCCATGATATATTATAAAAAAACATGCGATATAGGCAGATATGATTACGGCGTGCAAAATCATTCTGAAGCTAAGGAGTTTTGGCAAAGGGCTTGCAATATGTATGAAATTTTAAAATAAAATTTAACTATTTAACCGCTTCGGCAGCTAAATTTCGGCTATATAATTTAAATTTGGCTGGAATTCTACAACCTCACCTCGATGCCTTGCCGCCTTAAATATTCTTTTAGCGCCTTAATTTCGATCTCTCTGAAGTGAAAAATCGACGCCGCTAAGCATGCGTCTGCGCCCGCTAAAAATGCGTCTTTGAAGTGCTCCATTTTGCCTGCGCCACCGCTTGCGATCACGGGTATATCAAGCTCGCTAAAAATCCGCGTTAAATTTAACTCAAATCCGTTTTTAACGCCGTCACAGTCCATCGACGTGAGTAAAATTTCGCCCGCACCGCGCTCCTGCGCCTCTTTCGCCCAAGCAAGCGCATCTCTGCCGGTATCTAGCCTGCCGCCG
>NZ_CALIJF010000173.1 GCF_938018035.1 uncultured Campylobacter sp.
GGTTTTTCCCAGATCCCGAGGTAGATCATGGATATTTAAGTAAAACGCTTTGGACTTTATATTACCAAGGAAGTATTATTAAAGTAATATTAGATATAGAATTGGATGAAGAAAAGGAGATTATTGATTCTATAAAGTATAATACCGTCTGGTATTTGCTTGAGCTTCATCCTATTCGAACATTCAGGCTAAAAACACAAGATATTATAGATCTTTTAGCCGAAGCGCTTAATGTATTTGGTTTAGATGGTGCGTGGGATCAAGCTCCAAATTTTAAAGTAAAGCTAATAAACAAGCTAAAATAGAATTAGCATTGGAATAGCCAAAAAATATTAGGTGCCGAATTGTCTACAAGACGGAAAAATTCCATGCTTAAATTTCGATGTCTTTGGCACTGGTATGTCTTAGAAATTTAGAATTAATTTTTGGCGTCAAATTTAAATCAGCGTCGGTTTTAGCTTGCGTGCCGAAAAGTCGGGTCTCTCGCCGCGAGCTAGAGCGATGAGCTCATCCGTCGCAATTAGATAAAAGCCCGCGAGATCTCTACCGAAAAGCCTTTGGATTTCATCGCTTCTGCCGTCTAAAAAATCAAGCGCGAGCTTGGAATTTACTAGCAAAAAATCGCTTCCACTATCAAACGCGTCAAATAAAATTTCACCCCCCAGCCGCAGTGCGCACTCCCGCTCGCGCTCATATATCTGCGCTCCAAGCGGCGCGCCTTCACATTCAAAGTGCACGATCTGCGCGCCCAGCCTGCTAGCTAGCTCCTCCGCAGCCTCGTCGTACCACACGGCGACGTTAAAGCCGCTAAAATCGTGCTTCGCGCCCGCTGCGTCAAATTCCGCCATGCTCTGCGCGCTTAAAATTTTATTGCTGCGCGCGGGTTCAAATTTTAAAATATCGCAAAACGCCCTGTATGCCGCGCGGTCGTCAAACTCCATCCCCACGGCGTCGCACTTCGTAAAATACGCCATTTGCGGCTCGATGATCTCCAAAATCCTCATGCGCTCGCTCGGGTGCGTCTGCATCAGGCGGTGCGCGAAGATAAAGGCGCTGTTGCCCAAAAACTCCCGTGAGCATGCGGGGATTTTCGTCGAGTAAAAATAGGGCGCGAGGCTTTTGTAAAACTCGAAATCAGAGACATCCGCGATGCTCTCAAAAGCTTTAAATTTATCCAAAAACGCTCGCGGCTCGCAGCGCAGATCTTTAATCGCCTCTTTTTCGCTAAGAGGCGAGATGATTAGCTCGCTTCCAAAGTGCGCTATCAGCGTATCTAGCGGCTCTTTTACGCTCACCGCGGTGCCGCCGATTTTTACAAATTCCACCCCCTGCGCGCTGAAATAGGGATCGTGCGCGCAGATGTCGTCAAGCAGTGCCGCAAGATCGGCAAAGGGAGCGCTTTCATAAACATAGGGCTTGAAGTAGCTTGCGACGTCGCAGCGAGGATCAAAGCGAAAGAGCCTGATTAGCATTTTTCATCCTTTTTTTATGGCGAATGATACTAGAATTTGCCTTAATAATGAGTTTTTTAGGCTCAATTTTATAAAATTGCGCCTTAGATTAACGCAAAGGCCGGCTATGAAAATTTTATACACCCTAAATCACGCGCCGATAAATGCGCATTTTAGTAAAAACTCCAGCGATTTCGTCGTGCGCGAAGTGCCGCTTTACGAGCCTAGCAATGATGGCGAGCACTGCATTTTGCTGCTGCAAAAAAAGGGCATCAGCACGCACGAGGCGCTGCGGATTTTAAGCGAGCATACGGGCGCTAAGATGCGCGATTTCGGCTACGCGGGGCTTAAGGACAAGCAGGGGCTTACGACGCAGCACGTTAGTATGCCCGCTAAATTTGAACCCGCGCTGGGCGGATTTTCGCACGAAAGCCTTAAAATTTTAAGCGTGCAAAGGCACAAAAACAAGCTTAAAATCGGCCATCTTAAGGGCAATGACTTTTTCATCCGCCTAAAAAAGGTTCTACCGCCCGACGCCGTCAAGCTCGCAGCCGCGATAGATACGCTAGGGCGCGAGGGCTTTGCGAACTATTTTGGCTATCAGCGCTTCGGCAAGTTCGGCGACAACGCGGCGCAGGGCGAGGAGGTGCTGCGCGGACAGAGGCGGCTTAAAAACCCTAAAATGCGCGACTTTCTAATCAGCGCCTATCAGAGCGAGCTTTTTAATCGCTGGCTTAGCAAGCGGGTCGAAATTTCAAAATTTGCAGCGGAATTTAGCCTTGGAGAGTTTGCTAAAATTTACGGGCTAAGCAAAGATGAGGCACGCGAGATCGCGGCTCAACCGCAGTTTTTCAAGCTTTTAAGGGGCGAGATTTTAGGACACTTTCCCCGTGGCGCGTTTTTTAGCTGCGACGATCTTGGCGCGGAGTGCGAGCGGTTTGCGAGGCGAGAAATCACGAGTGCAGGCCTTATCGCGGGGCGAGCGAAGCTGCGAGCTAGCGGGCTTGGCGGTAGATTTGAAGATGAGATTTTCGCGCCTGCTCGCGAGTTTGAGGCACAGATGAACGGCTCGCGCAGGTTTGCGTGGAGCTTTATGGAGCGCGTGCAGCACTCCTACGATGCGCAAAATGCGCATTTTAGCTTCAGTTTTTATCTGCCGAAAGGCTCTTATGCGACAGTCGTTTTGGAAGAAATTTTGCACCGAGATATATTCGAGGGCGCCGCGACAGACGAGGATTGAGCCGCATCGAGCCGCGGAGTAGGGCTCATGCCGCGTCAAACGGCGCCGCGCCGCACCGCGTGGAATTTTGCGAAATATTAAAACCAACTGCGTGGATTTAAATTTATGCGGCGATGAAATTTTATGAAATTTCGTAAAATTTCATCGCAGTAAGCGCGTCTTTTTGTCTAAGCCATAGAATTTAAAATTTTATTCGGCTCGGCCGTAGGTGAAATTTGATAAATTTCACCTTTTTATAGTTGTCTAAATTCATTTTCGCCAAATAACCAGCAAAATATTATTAAGCTTAAAATCGCTTAAGTCTTTTATCTACTATTGCCCGTTTACAATATTTTCAAAAAAATTATTCTCTTCCCAAAAGTAGCATTCTAACATTTTTAAAATTCCATTTTCCAAAAGAACCATTGCTCCTCCAATGTTTTCATTAGAAAGCATTAAATTTACATTGCCGACAAAACCGTTGTTTTTGCTTTTTTCTAATATTTTTTTACACTCGAAATGGCAATAATATCCGGCTGTCGAAACCTCTCTTTTTGTAATTTCTGAATTTTCAAACTGCTTATAAAGCGCATAATCGCTTAAATCATCACTTATTAGCTTAATAATTTCAGCTTCGATATTTGCAATATCTGTAAAATTATCGAGGGATAAACATCGTTCCGATTTTTGGTTTTCCATTTTTTATAACTCCACGTACAGTAATTTCATAGCCTTTAATATTGACTTTATGACCATTAGTAAAATTATTTGGCAACTTACTATTTGCCATATCTTTTTCAAGTTCTTTAATTATAGCATTATAAGCTTGTTGTTGATTATTTTCAAATTTATTTAAAAATCATCTAATCTATGCTCTTTTTTGTTAAAGATGTGATTTAATTTATTAGCTTCTTTATCGTCGTCATCCTCCGGCGGTAATGGTGCAGGCTGGAGCTTGTACTTTGTTCACGTTCACTCCGTAAAATTTCTCTTTTAAATTCCGCAAGCCGCAAAATTTAAGCCAAAAAAGCTATAATTGCGCTCGGGTGTGGCGTGCGGTCGCTCCGCAAGGAGAGGAAAGTCCGAGCTGCGATAAGACAAGGTTGCGTCTAACGGACGCCGGGGGCGACCCTAGGGAAAGTACAACAGAAAGCAAACCGCCGCGCAAGCGGTAAGGGTGAAAGGGCGGGGTAAGAGCCCACCGCGCGCGTGGAGACACGGGCGGCAATGCAAACCCAACCTGCAGCAAGAACGGGTGGTTTCGTCTTATATTCGAACCGTTCGCTCGAACCGATTTGCAAAAATCGGTCTAGATAAATGACCGCTGTAACGGAACTCGGCTTATAACCACACCTATTTTTACGCCGAATTTATTTACTTGGAATAAGGAAAAAATTTTGAAAAGCTTAATTTTATGCGGTATGCTTTGCGCTGTCGTTTTAGGGCTCGGAGGCTGCGCGAGTGCGGGCGCTGATAAATCTATAATCTTGCAAGGCGACGCCCACGATCGCGCCTGTGCGGAGGTTTATGAGCGCTACAAAGAGCTCGAAGCGGAGCTCTTGGCGGTCGAGGATCGATACGCAAACCCAAGCGTTGCGAACGATTATATACAGACTTACGACGAGTACGAGCGCACCATCGCCTACTACAATAAAAATTGCGCGACCGATAAATAAACGGCGCAGACTGAGCGTGATTTGGCATAAGTGTGGCGCGGCGCAGCGGTACAAAACGCTCAAAAATTTTATGAAAATTGCTAAGAACTATTTAGAATTTTGCGCGAAGCAAAAAAGCATCTAAAATTTATTGCGTACGCTTGGCTCTAGCGATACGAAGTCGCGGTGTGAAGCATGGGCACGATGCCTATTTCATGTCCTTATTTAGCTTGGTGCGTTAGCGCGTCAAGTTGCAGAATCATATGAGGGTGCCACATACTTGTCGCATTTGGCTAAGTGACGCGCGATTTATTAATTGGATTGACGCAAAGTCGTGAAATTTTGCTCAAAAATTCTGCCGTGCAAATTTGAATTGATGATTTAAAGTAGTAAAGCAATACCCAAAATTTAGCTGCGAGGCGGACGATGAACGATTTATTAATCGGATTGGTGTAAAGTCGCACTAAAAATTCCGTCGCGTGGATTTGGCTGTTATGTCCGTTTATGTGTCTGCCAAAGCCTCGCAGCCTCAATATAAATAATTTCATCGAGTGGATTTGAATTGGCGCCTAGGCGCTTGGATCGATCGTAAAATCAGGTCTCAAAAATCCTGTTACTCGGTTTTGGCCTACTGCGCGATTTTCGCGGCGTATAAGAGCGGTAAAACGAGATCGTTAGCGCAGTATTAAGGTACGGCGTAATTTTTTCGCTTACGCATGCGGCTTTTAGGTGCTTGGTAATTTCAGTTTGCTCGCAGAATTTTAAGATGTGCGGTTTTTCGAGACTTTATAGCAGCGGGATTTTGGTTTGGGTTTTTAGCGAGAAGGTATTTGGCGAATTTGCAGTGCTATGGCTTTGATTTTTGCCGAGAAATTTTAGAATTTTATGATTTTGCAGGAGAATTTTGTGTGTTTTGGCGCCGCGTCGAACTTAAAATTTTATCTTGTCGCCGCGTAAGATTGCGCGCCTAATCTTTTTGTATTTTTAAATACGGCGTATGTTTTGAGATTTGCGTCCGTTTTTGAAATTTTACTCTGAATAAACGTTGGATTCACAAAATAAGTCGCCCGGTGGATAATTTTAAAAAGCCTGCAAGCCTGCAATGCAAAAGCTAAAGCCTTATGAGAGTTTGCCGAAATTTAGCCGCTCAAAATGCCGCTGTGTTATAGTGCGCCAATGAGCTCTAGGCACCGCATTGTACGCTACGTTTGCCCGCCTCACAGCTCGCTAAAACGCTCAAAGCGGGCTTTTAGAGATTTTGCATTTTTGTTTAAAAGCTCCGCT
>NZ_CALIJF010000174.1 GCF_938018035.1 uncultured Campylobacter sp.
GGCGCTTAACTACCGCGTTAGGATTTGCCCGCTTGCCGTAAGGCACCAATAAGGGCGGCATAGCGTCTGTCCTCGCCTCTACGCCCCTCTACAACCAAGCAATTTACCTCCATTTCATAAGGGATATCGTATTTCTTGCTTAATAAATCGCCGTCTGCAAAAGAAGGGTCAATCTCTGCTACTTTGATGACCTGCGAATCATCAAAATGGCTGATAAAATCATAAACGCACTCAGGCAAAAGGTTTTTATTCGCCCCGCTTACGGGCTTAAATTCTAAATTCATAAAGCGCTCCTTTAAAATTTCATCTCAATTATAACACAAAATTCCTGCGGTGGATTTCCAAGACATTTTGCGCATTAAATTTTATAAATACCAAAATAGCCGCGTAGAAAAATCATGCGATACACGCTGATCGCAGTATCTTTTGAGCGCAAATTCCTAGCCCCAATGAAAATTTCTCCATTCAGCACTTCGTTATGATTTATCGGCGTCTAGCTCGGCGCGCGTAAAATTTGGCGGCATTTAACATAGCACCTGCTTTAAAATTCCCGCCTGCTTTAAAATTTTTGCTCGCTTCTAATTTGGGCTTGTCTACATTAAATTTAAAAGCGCTCGCTGCATCGCGCGCTTCGTTTAAATTCTCGCTTCGCCAAATTCCTTCTAGCCCGCGATACATCGCACTTACTAGCTCGCGCTTGCTCGGTAGCGTCGTATTCGTTTCGCATCCGTTTTTAAAATTTCACTCGCTGCGAATTGTGCCGCGCAGTCCGTCTCAATCACCCTAAATTTCTGATTGCTCGCTTTGCTTGCGCCGCGGACGGTTTTAGTGAGCGCGAATTTACACAACGGGGTGTATTTGGCGCTTTAGCGGGTGAGTTTAAACGCAGATGAGGCTTTCGAATACTTTTAAGATCACAGCAATGCTACGCAGCGGGCGAAGTCGCAGACGGCACATTATGCGTGATTGCAAGCCGTATGCGGCGGCGCAAAACGAAGCGGACGAAATTTTGAAATTTGAAACGATCAGCGGGCGGCAAGCGCGGGCATCATTCGCCGATCCGCAATACGAAGTAGTAGCGGGCATCCAGCGGGCGGGAGCGGCATGACGCTGTAAGGCGGCAAGATACGAAGCATTAACGGCGGCAGGCGCTTGGTTTTAAATTTGACTCGATACGTCGCCACCCACTTGACGCGAGAGCAAGCGCATGTTTTGCCGTAATGATGGCAGTTATACGCGGCGATTTGGACGCAAAGGGCGCGTAACGACTCGCCTCACCGTCTCGGTAGATATCTGTGCGTATCCGACGAGCGGCGGCGATCGGCTTTGTTTTCGCGCTTTGCGTGAGCCGTTTTTTTCAAAGGTGCGCTCATTGGCGCGAGTAAAATTTACGGCGATGAGGTGTAAATTTGGCGTTGAAATTCTATCGTGGCGTAAAATTTCATCAGCGATCCATAGTATCAATGTCTTTATTCACACTCTGCGTGGAAATAGGTAAAATCCATAATTTGGCGGCGGTATGAATGCGCGCTCGGTGTACCGCGACGCTGCCCGATTGGATTAAATTTTATCGTCGCGCGAAATTTG
>NZ_CALIJF010000175.1 GCF_938018035.1 uncultured Campylobacter sp.
TCATCCAGATAGCGAATATATCGCAAAAAGTGCAGAAAAATACGAAGAATTTTTACTAAAATTTTAAAATTTACAAAGGCACAATCGCCTTTTTAGTCGCAAAATTTTATTTTAAAAAGTGACGGATGAAGATCGTCTCTTTTCATCCGCACTGCTTGGCACGGCACGCTTCCTGCATCGCTATTTTTTGCGTTGCACACGCAGCCTGCTGACGTAATCCCACGCCCTTTTGATCGTAAAATTTTATCCTCCTAAAGGGACAAAAATTTGATTTAGAATTTATATGAAATCGCCATACTAAGCGCTTTTTCGTAGCGACTATCCGTAATCGGCGAGCGCGAAATTTCATCGGAAAATCTATCCACGCCCGCCGTAGCACTCACTTCAAATCCTTTGCCTAATTCGTAAAGCGCCGTAAGATGCACGCCTACTGCACTTGCACTACCGGGCTTATATGTGCTGCCGATGCGTCCGCCGAGTTCGTCCTCACCGATACCGAAATAATAATTACTCATCTTGCTAGAAAACACTTCATAGCTGATCGCCGGCGTCAAGGAAAATTGCTGCGAAATCGGCACGGAATACGATGCTTCCGCGCCATAACTACTGCCGCGCTTGCCACCCTGCGCATGTGCGGACAGCTCAAAATCACCGAGGTTTACGCCCACTTCGCCGCCGAGAGCAATTTGTTCGTTGCGGTTATGAATACTTTGATAGCCGGGTTTTAACTTGTTTGCTTTCACTTTCCAGCCATCGAATGCCTGTACATAGATAGTTGCAAAGACATGTTCGCCCAGATTCGCATTATATCCTACCTCCATACCATCAATGTAAAATCCGCCATAATTTATGGAGATACCTAGTATTGGGGCTATTTTAGTACGATCTTCCGTGCGAAACATTCCATCATAAAACGCTACGCCGATACCGACGCTTACACCATTTTCCTCGCTATGCGCGCTACTCACATCGTCTCTGTCAAAACCTTTCGCCGATAGAGCGCCCGAAGCTATACTTATCGCTAAAACTACTGAAAAAACTCTTTTCATCTTACTTCCTTTAGTTAAAGATTAATTTTGAATGATATTATTTTTTCACTTTTTATTTTCTTACAGCACCGATAAAATTCTGCCGCATTCAGCGTCTCGGCTCATTCGCGCAAATTTCTAAAGGCGCGGCAACATCGTACCTTCATTCCTTGATCGCCGCAACTTGCCGTATCGTAAAAATAAAATTCCATTGCTAGATATTTATTAAAATTTAAGAGCAACGGAAGCGGCGCATTTTATAAGAATGCGGCTTTGTATACGGGCGCTATTACCGCTAAATTTCAATTAAAAAGCCGTCAGACTTATGCCCGCTAAAATTATCAGGAATTTAAAGCTCAAATTCCGCAGGCATCCGCGAAATTCCATATTTGCTCAAGCTACCGCAAAATTGCCTTATCCAGCGACGCGATTTACCCAGATCAAAAACTCGTCGCTCGGGTTCTCGTCGTCCATATGCGCGGGCGTGACGAGCTCAAGCGCTGTTTGCGGGATCGTCGTTTTGAACGTCTGTGTTACCCACTGCTGAAATTTCACGTTTGGATGCACGATAAAATCGTCATCCTCGCTGTTTGGCGGCGCACTAAAATCCTCGTCCCAGCAGATTTCATCATAACCGATTGCGAGCAATCGCAAAAAATCAAGCCCGCTATGAGCCAAGACGCAGGTCATGCTCGAGCCCGAGCCGGAGCCCATGTGCACGATCTTCGTCTCGCCCGCATCGTCCAGCCACAGCGCGCACATCGAGCCCTCCGAGCCGCTGCCTGCGAACACGCAAAGCCGCTGCTTGATCTCCGCGGCAAGCTCGCGATCCTCGCCGTAAAACCAATACCTTAGCTCCTCGTCGCGATTTTTCGGATCATCCGTGAAAAAGACGATGTCCGTGCCGCCCTCGCGCTCATCGTCGCTCCAGCTCTGCCGTAGTCGATCCTGCGGGTAGAGATAGCCGCGTCTGCGCCCGCCAACGTCGTCATAAAAGCTGTTTGCTTCGATCCACGCATAAAGCGCCTGGGTCTCGCTTGGCACGCGCATGCCCTGCGGTAGCGCTTCGCGCAGCTGCGCTAGTAATAAATTTTCCACGATCGCTCCTTTTGCTAAATTTGCCGCTCGAATTTTACTGCGTTTCGGCTAAATTTACGGATATCTTTCTAATATCTGCGGCGTTTTACGCGCCCCGTCGCCGCAAGCGCAAATCGGGCTCTTAAAATTTAGTTTTTTGCTTGTGATACACGCGCCGCAGCGGTATGAGCGCATATTTGAAAAAGGGTATGAGAATTTTCAATAGAAAAATGCGTAAAATTTTACGACTTAAATTTTACTATCTTGCAATCGCTTTGCTATATTTTTTGTAAATTTACGATTTTAAATTTAGCTCTCCGCAAAGAGTAAAATTTTAGCGATATCTATAAATTTAAAATTTCTCGCGCCTTTTGTTTGCACGCCTCAAATTTTTGCTCAAACTCCGCGCGTCTTTTCAGCTCGTTTTTCGCCCCTATTTTGGTGTACCCAGAGCCTCGCCCCAGAAAATATACATAGCCGGTATCTTTAAACTCCACCGCAAGCGGCATTTGCGCGCCCTCTACGCCCTCGCAAATAAGCTGAGCAAGCGCGTACTCCTCCATCGCAAAGGCGTACAGATACAGGCTTATCTTTTTTAGATTTTTAAGAGCGGCAAGCGGCAAGAGCGCCGGATATGGGGCCTTGCACTTTATCCAGGTTAGTTTTAGCACTTCAAGACCGCATAAGCCTTTGAGAAACTCGAAATCTACAATCGGCTGATCCCAATCTAGCGTGCCGTTGATACACAGATATCGCAGCGAGGCTATGCCGCCAAGTCCCGAAAAATCGATCACTCTGCGTAAATTTTCAAAATACGCCGATCTTAAGTTTTTCAGCTCGCGCAGAGGCGAAAGATCGCAAAATCCCGATACGTATTCCAAAACGAGCTCCTGCAAAAGCGGCAGCTCGGCGAGAAAATCGATATTTTTTACTTGAACTCTCGTAATGCGCAGACGCTTAAGCTGCCTAAGTCTCCGTAGCGCGGTGATCTGCTCCTTGCTCGGAAGATGCAGAGTAAGCTCCTGCAGATCCCCACACTCAAAAATCTGCTCCCAAAAAGGAGTATTCGCCCCGATAGTAGCGATCCGCAAGCTCTGTTTATCCGCCACGGGGCCGTTTAGCGCAAATGCGAAACGCTCTCGGTTGGGCACCATCGCCCAGTAATCGTCCTTTCGATCTAGTAGATCCGCAAAGTGGTGTATCATTCGTAGTCTCCGTTTTTGAAATTTTAAAGCGCGAATTTTATCGCGCTAGC
>NZ_CALIJF010000176.1 GCF_938018035.1 uncultured Campylobacter sp.
GAGCATTTTAAAAAGACGCTAAAGATGGCAAATGGGGGCTTTAAGGCGATGTTGGCAACGCAAAGAAAATACGACGCCATAAAATATCATCAGATATTTGAGGAATTTGGAGAGATAAAAACCGCCTATGTGATATCAAGCAATGAGCACGAGGAACTTGAGGGCGGAAATAAAGAGTATGTAGCAAAGGCGTGGCAAGAGACCATAAAGAGCTATGGCAGCGAAGAGGCGTATCTGGCGTATGTGAAAAATGAATTTATTTACGGTGATGAGATAGATTTGCTTATCGTCGTGGATAAGCTTTTAACTGGCTTTGACGCACCAAGAGCAAGCACGCTTTATATAGATAAGCAGCTAAAAGAGCATAATTTGCTCCAAGCTATAGCTAGAGTAAATAGGCTTTATGACGGGAAAGACTACGGCTACATTATTGATTATAGAGGGCTTCTTTGCGAGCTTGATCAGGCGCTTACTAGCTATGCTTCGCTAAGTGGCTTCGACCCAGAGGATATAACTGGAGCCGTGATAGACGTAAGAAGCGAGATCGTAAAGGCAAAGACCTACTATACTCATTTAGACGATCTTTTTAGCGGCGTTAAATTTAAAGATGATTTGGAAAGTTATGTGGCGGTTTTAGAAGACGTGCAAAAAAGAGACGACTTTAAAGAGTGGCTATCACAGTTTGCTAGGGCGTTTAAACTAGCGCTTTCAAGCGAGAAAATTTATGACATATTAAGCGAAGAGGAGACCAAAGCCTATAAGCAAAGGGTTAAATTTTATAACGAGCTAAGAAAGGCGGTGCAGCTAAGATATCATGAGGCTTGCGACTTTGGCAAATACGAAGCGCAGATGCAAAAACTGCTCGATACTTACGTGAGCGCAAAAGAGGTCAATGAGCTTACCAAGCTCGTAAATATCTTTGAGACGGAATTTGACGATGAGGTGCAAAGAGTCGAGGGCAAAAACGCAAAGGCCGATGCGATCATCAGTGCCGTAAATGCGGTGGTAAAAGAGAAAATGGACTCAAATCCAGCGTTTTATAAATCAATAGCGCAGCAAATACAAGACATCATCGACGAATACAAGGCAAAAAGGCTAAGTGAAGAGGAAAAACTTGCTAAAGCAAAACAGCTAAAAGACCTAATAACTGGCGCTTTAAAACCAAATGAAGACAGGTATCCAAAAGAATTTAACGCTAATAAAATTTTGTTTGCCATTTATGATAATATGCTTGATATTTTGGGCGATGTGGGGGTTGCGGATGTTGAGACGGTCACTAAAAATTTGAGCGTGAAATTTTATGAAATTTATGAAAAAGCCTCAAAAAAACCAGAATGGCACAAAAATAAAGACGTAGAAAATGAGATAACAAGCGCGATGGAGGATGCCCTTTGGGATGTCGAGGACGAATACGGCGTTTCTATCAATGAGAAGGAGAAAATTTACCAAACTATCCGAGGCATAGGGATAAGTTTTTATGCTTGAAGGCGTAAAAATCGTCCGAAAAGACGTAAAAAATATCACTTTAAAAGTTAGACCAAACGGCGAAGCGATCCTAACCGCGCCAAAAGCCGCAAGCGATGAGCATATAAAATTTATCATAGGAAAAAGAGCAAAATGGATAGCTCAAAAGCGCGCATTTTTTGCCTCGTTTAAGACGCCTTTAAAAGAGTATGTAAGCGGCGAGGATTTTAAGTATCTTGGGCGAAGCTATCGGCTTAAAGTCGTGCAGTCAAAGCAGGAGCGCGTAAAGTTGCAAAGAGGCTATCTTGAGCTATTTGTAAAAGATAAAGGCGATACAAAACGAAAAGAAAATTTGATCTATGAGTGGTATTATGAAAAGGCGACGTTATATTTTTTTAATATCTTGCAAGAATTTAACAAGATAGTAAAACAAGATATCAAAAGCGTAAAAATAAGGCAGATGAAAACGAGATGGGGGAGCTGCAATCCGTATAAATCATATATAAATTTAAACATAGAGCTTATAAAAAAACCAAAAGCATGTATCGAATATGTAATTTTTCATGAACTTGTTCATTTGGTGCACCCAAGTCACTCCAAACAATTTTACGATTATTTGTCTCTTTATATGAGCGACTGGCAAAAACGCAAGGAAATTTTAGAGCATTCCCCCAATATATAAGTACTGCAAAAAATAATATCATCAATTTGGGCTTTTAAATTTACTCCAAAAGCCCAAATTCTGATTTATTTTACTAGCTCGTAATTATACTCTTTCGTGCCG
>NZ_CALIJF010000177.1 GCF_938018035.1 uncultured Campylobacter sp.
ATGCGGATATTGGCGTTTGAGCGGAGCCTGTCGTTGAACTCGGTGATCGCCTTTTTGCGCTCAGAGGTCACGTAGCCCTCGATCGCCTTTTCTTGCACGCTGTCAAAATCAAGCGTACGAAGCCCCTTTTTGTCGTTTACGTAAAACATCTCATATCCGTTGCGCGTAGGGATGATCGGCGAAAATTTACCCTGTTCGACGTTCGTGACGATGTATTTGAGCCCCTCGTCCATTTGATTGGCCTTGAGGGTTCCTTTCATCACATACACGTCGCTTGGGCGGAGCTTTGGATTTGCGCGAATCTTATCTAGCGGAGCCTGAGATTTCGCGATATAGCGGGTGAGCGTGATGCTATCGAAGGTTGTAAATAATGAGCTATTTTGGCTGTAGAATTTTTTGACATTTTCGGGGGTCGTGCGGTGCTGTACGTCTGCGAATATTGAGCCATAGAGCTTTTCTTCAAGCAGTGTGCGGCGGACATTTGCTTTAAAGTCATCGTAGTTTATACCTTGCTTTTGCACAGCGGTTTTGAGCTGGTCTAAGCTAAGCTTATTTTGATCGGCGATCGCTTTGAGTCTCGCGTCGATCTCCGCATCATTTACCGCGATGCCGCGGCGTTTAATCTCGGATTGTTGCAGCTTTTGCCCGATTAAAATTTCCATCGCGGCTTGCGGCGAAGCGCCCGTTAGTTTTTGAACTTTGGCTAGTTCGTAGCCGGTGATCGGCTCATTATCTACCACGGCGATGACGCCGTTTACTACTTCGGCATTTGCACAAACAGCACAGATCATTGCGGAAAAAAGCAGTTTCTTTATCATTTTTAACCTTTATTTAGTCTTTTTGCTTTATAATTACAAGATCGCGATTATAACATTAAATGGTAATTTTTGCAAAGGAATTTTATGATAGTAACTCGTTTTGCGCCGAGTCCTACGGGATATTTACATATCGGCGGACTTAGAACGGCGCTTTTTAGTTATCTTTACGCTAGAGCAAACGGCGGCAAATTCCTGCTGCGCATCGAGGACACTGATCTGAAGCGCAATTCGCAGGAGGCTGCTAAGGCGATCGAGGAAGCCTTTAAGTGGTGCAATCTAGACTATGACGGGCAGATCGTGTATCAAAGCTCACGCTTCGATCTTTACAAACAATATGTCCAAAAGCTGCTAGATGAGGGCAAGGCATACAAATGCTATATGAGTAAGGACGAGCTGGATGAGCTGCGCGCGCAGCAGGAAGCTCGCAAAGAGCGCCCGCGCTACGATAATCGCTATCGCGACTTTACCGGCACGCCGCCTGCTGGGATCGAGCCCGTAATCCGCATCAAATCCCCGCTTAGCGGTACGATAGAATTTAGTGACGGCATCAAGGGCGAGATAAAATTTAACGCCGCCGATATTTTGGACGATTTCATCATCGCGCGCTCCGACGGCACGCCTACGTATAACTTCACGGTCGTGATCGACGACGCGCTGATGGGCGTCACAGACGTGATCCGCGGCGACGATCATCTAAGCAACACCCCGAAGCAGATCGTGCTGTATAACGCGCTAGGCTTTAAAATCCCGAAATTTTATCATGTCGCGATGATCAACGGCACCGACGGCAGCAAGCTGAGCAAACGCCACGGCGCTACCGACGTGATGGAGTATAAGCGCATGGGCTATCTGCCGCAGGCTCTGCTAAATTTCTTAGTGCGCCTGGGTTGGAGCCACGGGGATGATGAAATTTTTAGCATGGAGGAGATGAAGCGATACTTTGATCCTAACCATATCAGCAAGAGCGCTAGCACCTTCAATCAAACCAAGCTCGAGTGGCTAAATGCGCATTATATTAAAAACTCAGACGATGATGAGCTTGTCTTGCAGCTTGTGGAATTCGGCGTCGATATTCGCTCGCACGCGAAAAAACATCTCATCGCCCAGCAGTACAAACAGCGCGCAAAGACGCTAGTGGAGATGGCCGAGGGCATTAAAATCCTTCTAAACCGCCCGAGCTGCTATGATGAGAAGGCGTATAAGAAATTTGTAACCGAAAGTTCGCTAAGCTTACTCGCAAAATTTGCAGATACTCTAAGCGCAAATTTAAATGCAAAGGAGTGCGAGGAAAGGACGATGGAGTTTTTGGACGCAAACGGCGCCAAGCTAAAGGATCTTGCCCAGCCGCTGCGCGTCGCGATCACGGGAGGCAGCGTTAGTCCGTCGATTTTTGAAATTTGTGAAATTTTAGGAAGCGACGAAGTTAAAACGAGAATTTCAAATTTAATCAAAAAAGGATTATAAAATGGCTAAAGTAAACGTTGAAGCGGCTTTGAAGTACCACATAGGCGGTAAAATCGGAACGAATGTAAAAACACCATGTGCTACGGCGGAGGATTTGGCGCTTGCATATACGCCGGGCGTCGCGGAGCCTTGCAAGGTGATCGAAGGTGATCA
>NZ_CALIJF010000178.1 GCF_938018035.1 uncultured Campylobacter sp.
AATACAAAGCGCCCAAGCGTCATATCGCCAATCTCCTTGAACCTGGTAATTTCCAAGACCATTTTTGCTCCTTTACCCTTCAAATTCTATCTCTATGCTATAGTTTGTGGGCTCTAGCGTATGCGAAACCGATTTCACGCTAAATTTAAGATCCTCAAGCCCTGGCGCACCTTTAAATTTAACCTGCGCGCCCGCGACGATATTGGCGCCCATACACGAGCACCGCCCGTTGATGCCGCCCTTTTTTAGCTCATCCAGTTTGCTTTGCGCCAGCTTATAGGCCTCGGCATCACTTTTCGGTTCTGGGATTTGCATCTTATAGGTCTGTTTGCCTTTGCCCACCTTGATCTGCTTGCGTTTGCCGCTCTCCACATCTTGCCATTCGCACACGACCGAACCGTAAGCGTTACGATTGGCTTCGGTAATATTGAGGGAAGTAAGATCGCTTAAATTCAATTCGATCTGCGGCAGCCCGCTCTCTGTCTCTGCTTCGTCCGATTCATCATCCCCGCTTTTTGGCGCTAGGATCAGCGTGTCGTTTTTGGTGGCGGCGAGATAGCCGAGCTCCTTTGCCAATGAATATAAAAACTCCAAATCGCTCACCCCGTCTTGTAGGCGCGATCTGATTGCCATATCCTCTCCGCTCGTTTTGAGGCGTAGGGCGTTTTCGTCCGCAATCTTGCCGGCTATGGCAAAAAGCGTGGTATTTTCCCAGCTGCGGCGCTTTTTAGTCTTGATCTCGCCGGCAAAATTTACGGCGGTCGCACGCACCTCGGTACTTTGCTCTTTAAAATCTCGTTCGCAGGTCTGCACGGCAAATTTACCGCACAGCCACGTATTATCGGCACCTTCCTCGCCTTCGCCCGCCCAGCCCAAATATAGCTCAAGCTTGTCGCCGAATGTCGGCTTTGCATAGATGCCGTGTACCTTAAAACTAATCTCGTCGCTTTTAAAGCCCTCTTTATCGTCAAAGCCTAGGCTAATCAAATTTTGCTTTATGGTTTGTGTGATATCTTTGCCGTTTGCTTCAAGTTTAAAGATCGGTTTTCTCACCATAATGTGGCCTGCTTTTGCGGTATTTTTTCTTCGCTCAATTCCGGCAGGGTTACGAGCTCGCCCGCCTTTAAAACGACTTCTAGCTTTGGATTGAGCTCCAGCACACTTTCAAAATACCTTAAATGCCCGTAATGCCTATAAACGATCTGATCCAATCGCTCACCGTCTTTTGCTTTATAAATCATATGCTCCCTTTTTAAAAAACTCGGACG
>NZ_CALIJF010000179.1 GCF_938018035.1 uncultured Campylobacter sp.
CACCTCGTTTCGCACGTCAAGCCCCACGAATACGAAGATCCCCGGCAGCTGCAGCTCACGCGCGGCGCCGCTGGTTTTATCCTTGACTACGACGCCAGTTACGCCGCTTGCATCGCCCTTGATCTGCTCTACGAGCGCGTTTGTGATGAGCTCGATATTCTCACTTTCGCGTACCTTTTGCACTGTCGAAGGCGCGGCGCGAAACTCATCGCGGCGATGGATCAGATAGACTTTAGAGCAAATTTTAGCTAGATACAGCGACTCCTCTAGCGCCGTATCGCCGCCGCCGAGGACGGCAACCTCTTTGCCCTTGTAAAAAAACCCGTCGCAGGTCGCGCAGGTACTGACGCCGCGACCGAAGAACTCATCCTCGCCCTCGATCCCCGCGCGGCGCGGAGTAGAGCCCGTAGCGACGATAACGGCACGCGCGCGTCGTGTTTGATCGCCCTCGAGATAGATCGTAAAATTTCCGTCGCCGTCTTTTGAGATACGCAGCACGCGCACCATCTCGTGCTTCAGCCCGAAGCGGAAGCATTGCTCCTGCCAAGGCGCCATAAAGCTCATCCCGTCGGTCACCGCGGCGACACCCGGGTAGTTTTCCATCTCTGAGCTTGAGGTGATCTGCCCGCCGGGCATCCCCATCTCAAACATCACGACATCCTTTAAACCGCCTCTTGTAGCATAAAGCCCCGCCGCTAGCCCCGCAGGACCGCCGCCGATAATTGCTAAATCTAACATTTTTTCTCCTTAATTATTTTATTAAGTAAAGCCGTGGGCGTTAAATTTACGAATTTAATTAATAAAACGATGAGTAGGAGAAAAAAAGGGCGAAAGTCGCCCTTTTAAAATTTACAGAAGCGAGTTTAGTTTGTCGGCTATGATCTGCTTAGATTGCGCGCCGATGAGCTGAGCTTTTAGCTCGCCGTCTTTGAAAAATAGTATCGTAGGGATCGAGCGGACGCCGAACTGCACCGCAAGATCCTGCGCTTCGTCGGTATTTACTTTGCAAATTTTAGCCTTGCCCTCGTAATCGTTCGCAAGCTCCTCGATGATCGGGGCGATCATACGGCACGGTCCGCACCAAGGCGCCCAAAAATCGACTAGCGCGACACCCTCTTTAGTAACGTCGAAATTCTCCGAAGTAAGCTCTATATACTTTCCCATAATGTTCTCCTTGTGTTAAAATTCTGTGGATTATAGTTCATTATCTTAAATAAATAATAAAAATTCTAATTTAAAAAGATATGTTGGCGATAAATTTTATCTGCTTTGGATAAACTTCCACGACGTCGATCTGCCACGGCTCGTCCGTATCGCAGCTCATCAGATAAAATTCCGCCGCTTTTAAAATTTTAGCCATCTTGGCGCCAGTCACGCGCTCCGCGGCGTCGTAATCGCCGCTCGTGGCCTTCACCTCGACGAAGTGCAAAATTCCACCCTTACGCGCGATTATATCGATCTCGCCGAAACGGCAGCGGAAATTTCGCTTTAAAATTTCAAACCCTTCGCCGCGTAAAAATTCCGCCGCACGGTCCTCGCAGGCAAAGCCGAAAATGTATTCTTTTAAGCCCAAGCTAGCTTTCGATCCTGATCATAAAAGGCTTTTGCGTGATGAAATTTTCGCCGCTAATCACGCTTATGGCGCGCTTTATGTCCTTCTCGCAGCACGTATGCGTCGTGAAAAACAGCGTCACTTCCTCATCCGTTTTGAGTTTCGGCTTTTGCAAAAAGCTGTCGATCGAAAGATCGTTTAAACTCATAATGTTCGTAAGCTTCGCAAGTACGCCCTTTTCGTCGCGCACGCGCAGCCTGAAATAATACTTCGTGCGGATCTGCTCGCTCGGCAGAATTTGCATAAAATTTTCACTCGGCAAAATTTTATAGCCGAGCATCGGATTTTTGTTATCGCGCGCAATGTCGATGAGATCGCTTATAACCGCACTTGCCGTAGCGCTGCCGCCCGCGCCCGGTCCGTAATACATACTCTCGCCGACGCAGTCTCCGTAGATGCTCACGCCGTTCATTACGCCATCGACTTTTGAGAGCATTTGATCCTTTGAAATGAGCGCAGGATGGACGCGCAGCTCGACTTTGTTGTCGCACGCGCGCTTAGCTACCGCAAGCAGCTTGATTATGAAGTCGAATTCGCGCGCAAAATATATATCCTCCTGCGTGATCTCCTCGATCCCCTCGATTAGGATATCTTCCGGGTCTCCGTGCACGCCGTATGCGATGCTAGCTAAGATCAAGAGCTTATGCGCCGCGTCAAATCCGCCGATGTCGAAGCTAGGATCGGCTTCGGCGTATCCGAGCTCTTGAGCTCGCTTTAGCGCGTCTTCAAATTTCTCATTTTTTTGCATCATATTCGTAAGGATGAAGTTGCTCGTGCCGTTTACGATGCCGATTATCTTTTCGATACGATTGGCGCTTAGCCCTTCGCGCAGGGTTTTAATGATCGGAATTCCGCCCGCTACGCTCGCTTCAAAGCCAAAAGGCGTATCGCCCGCCAAAGCCTGGAGCTTGTAGCGATGATAAGCCAAAAGCGCCTTATTTGCGGTAACGACCGCCTTTTTGCGCTTTAAAATTTCACTTACAATCTCATAGGGCTTTTCTACCCCACCCATAAGCTCTACAAAAACGTCGATATCATCGCGCTCGATGATACTTTGCGCGTCGCTGCTAAGCGGAATTTGCAC